>NZ_CP024629.1 GCF_024449095.1 Vibrio coralliilyticus | reverse complement strand
ACCCTATTCACACATTTACATGTAATATATAATAACAAAACAGATATTGTTAGTCATCATGTGTGGATTAAGATGAAAACCAGCAGAGCAGAAAGGCAATATGCAGAATGGGTGTATTCGTTACCCCCTACTGTCCAAAAAGTGGTCAAAGTGGGATTTCTTAGATTCAAAGCACCTAGATGGTGGGGAGATGATAGAAAAGTCTTAACCGCTACTAGGGCGCTCAAGTGGGTGGTATGCCTTGCGTTCCTTTGCACCATATTTTTTGCAGGGATGACGCTATCTATCAATTCAAAGAACAAGCAATGGGATCTATACACCTTCAATGAATTCGGAGAAGTAGAATGGATAAGCGATCTAACCAAACTATAGCAGATGCTATCAATCGAATGATGGCTTGGTCCGGTACCGCTATGGCGTCATTCGCACTTTTTGCAACTGCGATTCTCTTTGGCATGTATCAGTATTCCATTACTCAATGGGAGGATGCGAGTGGGACGTACGTTGTGGGACAAAACAATGGGATAATCAATACTCTTCCTGTAGTCGATGCTGAGCATGCATTTGATGATTATGTTGCGCTTGTTCAAAGCTATACCGCCCGAAACCTAACTGACATGTTTAACTTCACTAGTGCAACCTATGGACTGTTACAAAACAGACTGGCAGATACGGAAGGCACATTTGAACAGGATGCTTTAATAAATCTTACCAATTACAAACTAACTGAGGCAATTGAAGCCAGCGATAGGGTCAGGAAGGTTAAGTTCGAAATCATAGATAGTCCTCTGCTGATTGACGGCTCCAGCAATGGTGTTGACCTAGCAACCCTCTATGAAAACGCTGGGATAAGACCTCTTAATAGCTTGGTGTTGGATGAAAGCGTTCTAGAAATCTACGCGAACGTGTCTTTGATTAGTAATGGTCGCGAAGTCCGTAGATATAAAGTTAGATTTATAGTGACACTTCTGGGCGTCAATGAATCGACTTGGGTCTTATCGGCAATGAGCAGGTGGGAGTCATAGGCATGTTTACTAGGCATTTACAGTCAATAATGGTGATTGCTTGTATTTTGGTGATGGCCTTACTGGTTACGAACCTATCCACCAGCGTTAGTACTCCACCTACTAGAGAAGCCTACATAAAGTCGGGCGACCAATGGAAGAAATTGAAAATTCACAGTGTGGCCGCGCTCTCAGACGCAAAGCTCATCAATTTTGCCGAACGAGTAATCATCACTTGTTTTTCATTAACACCGTTGAACTATGTATCAAAGAGTGAATTCTGTAGGAATCAATATTTTTCTTACAATGCAGGGCTAGTGTATCAAAGAAAATATGCAGAAATAGTCGGAAGACAAATATCTGAAGATGAAGGCACTCGCTACGCAACTGGAGCACGCAAGCCTGTCATCGTTGCGCCATGGGAAAAGAATAACTACCAATATTATGTTCTTGTATTCCCGATCAAGCTAACGAATGTACTAAGGACGTCTAGGGTTCCAGAATCAAGACTGGTACAGCTTTGGATTACACCGTTACAAAAATCAAACAACCCATTTCAATTTGAGATAATAGGAATAAGGTTATAACCATGAAATCAAGTCATGACAGCGCTCATGTTGCCATTATCTCCTTAAATAACTACATAAGACTGGAGTTAGTTATATGGTTTATCATTGCATGGCTCTCCATTGGATTGGCTGGTTACACTGTATATCTGTATAACAGCGCAACCTCAGAGGATGTCAATAGAGAATTTATACCTGTAAATAGATCTGGAGGATATCTTGAGCCAATAGCTCGTGACAAACCTAGCCACCTCAACGACCAGGAAGTCGAGAATTGGGTAACCGAAAAGCTATCGTACTGCCTTACGTTTGACTGGCAAAGTTATGGTTACATCTCTTCAAACTGCAATAGCGAGATTTTCTCCACCAATTATGTACCTTACTCGTTCGTAACTCGCGGACAAGATTTTCAGAAGCAACTTAAAGATTCCAATATTATCCCTACCCTTATGTCTAATAAGACATCCATGACAATCAAGATTGAAGAGGCTCGATTGGTTCAAGCTGAAGTAAGAGAGTATGACGCAACATATCTATCAAGCGATGGCTCTAGACAGTGGATTCCGTACAAAGACAAGCGATATATCTACGAGTTTGAGTATACATTCCGAATTGAGATGTCCGGCCAAAAACTTGATGCCCCTATTCGCTATCAAGTACTTGTTGAAAGAACATCTGAACTATTTCGCTGGCATGGTTTAGCAATAAGAAGCGTACTTTCGTTAGACTGACGATGCGGTTGCTTTAGGTTTTTTAAAAAAATGATCGCATACAATTTCATTTAATTTATAATAGCAATATATGTATTAAAAGGTATGGCCATGTATTCTAGCACTCGTCTCTATAGAGCACTCATGATTCTGATGTCTGTTTCATCAGTCATGCCCAGTGTTGCTGGGATACAAATCGTGCAAGAACACCCCGTTCTCTCAATCGAGACGCTCGATTCCTATGACCAGACACAATTAGTAAATGCGCATAGCCCAAATGAGTTCAGGATCGAGAATGAAAACGTCGATTACGATAGCAACTCAGGTACGTATTACGACAAAGATGCAATAAAGAAGCGACTATTCAAACAATTCAAGACCGTTGATAACATGATTTTGTATGCTGACAGCATGTCGTTGGCCGAACAAAACGTAGTAAGAGAGCTGGCGCTCGCGAAATTAACTGAACAAGAGCAACGCATAAGCGACCTCAAAAGCAACACTGACATTGCTAGAGCGCTCCATTCTCTCGAAGCAAAAGATGAAGAGTATCGGTTAATTAATAGTCCAGAGCGCATAAAGCAACGACGTGAGGACATCTCGAAAACCGAAGCGGCCAAAAACAGACCCCTGTACAACAACAATATTAACGTCCGTTCAATACCTTATGACCCTAACTCCATCAAGCAAATTAGGATCAATAATAGAGTCAACCGCCCTACTGTTATTAGTTTCTTTGACAGATTAGGGGCTCCTTATTCTATTGAAAGCCATATACCCAATCAGAGTGATGTTAAGGCCAAGTCGTTCGATGTACTCAAGCCTAATTCAAACCAGTTGCTCATTGTTTCAAAAGCCAATGACAAAGAAGTGTCTGGATTTGTATTTTTAAAAGGCGCTACACAGCCCGTACCTTTTTACATAACGTCATTTGCGAATCAAGACATTGATGTCACCGTCAACATTATGCTCTCCACAATTTCGCCAGATAATGACATGCCAATTGAATCAGTGAAGGTGCCATTTACTAAGCTCAATAAAGACGATGACCCTTACATGTCAGCCGTACTTAGTGGACGCATCCCCCCAAATGCAAAACCTTTGAAGGTCATAGGACTCCCACCAGGCTCACAAGCTTATCGAATTGGTGAGTATTTTTATTTTAGAACCGAAGCGATATTGAAGTACGAAGTTTATAGCGCCAACAGCATTGGTAATTTATACGCTTTCAAGGCAGTGCCTCGCGCTACCTATTTTTTCTATGTGAACAATGTGGAAACTGAGGTCAGTGTCTATGAATCATGAGAATGTGCAAAAGCACAACCCTATTGACGCACAAAACAAGAAACATGAAACACGAAAGCGTTGGATCATATTTACAGTCAGTATTCTACTCGTTCTCGCTGCATTCGTATTTTATTATGCGCGGTCCGTTGTGCTGGGCTCACAAACACTTCAGACCCCGAGTGAAGTGAAATCAAAAGTTAGTCGAAAGCCTGCTTCTCAACAAGCTAGCCAAAAAGACATCGCGTTAAGTGACAACAACCCAGCGAAACGAGTCATTGCGAATCACGAAGACAACCAAAAATCGATAGCAAAAAAGGCTGGTGGAACACACATTGATAGCACCAGTGCTTTGGCCGAAAAAGCTGCGGCTGAAAGTAAAAAAGTTCCTACCGTGACGACAAAACCTAAAGAAAAAAAGGAACCCAAGACTGGGAACAGTCAGAAGAAAACGCAAAAAACACAGAAAACTGAGCCATCTCCTGACCAAATACGCCGTGCGAATATGGCAATGCTGTTGAATGTGTCGCCATATTTTCCTATCGACCTACTTGATAAGGAAAGGGGCGAGGTAGAAAAAAAGATATCTGATTTATATACAGAGCTAGAGAAGGTTGATGATATTAATGAATACACGGTTTCGATAGCTTCAGAGGCACCGAATCAGCTAACTGCGGAGCAAGCACTTGATAGTTCATCGTCAATAACTAGAAGGCTACCAACAAACACTACTACTGATTCAAAACCGATCCAAACGGATGACATTCAGAAAGTAAAAGTGGCTGGTTCTGGGGAGATGATATTGTGTGAATTACGTTGGACCGTCGATTCAGACTACAAACTTCCTTTGTTCTGCGATGTTGTTGAGCCCCCACTACAACCAGCTGTAATTGTAGGTTCGTTCGAATTTACCCAAAGGAAAAATGGAATTCTTTTGAAAGGTAATCGTTTCGAATTTGGTGATGAAAGCGTAGCAATTAATGCGTATGGCATGGACATAACAACCAACACATCACCTCTTTTTAATAACAATTATGACAGCCACTTTATTGAAAGAACACTAGCGAGAGCAAGTGCAGCTTTCATGTTGCCATTTGTCGACTATGTCATTGACTCATCGACTGTAATTGCTGATGGAAATACAGTAATTACTACCCCTTCGATTTCCGATACCAAGGATAAAGTGATCGGTGGTCTTGCAGGGGTGGCCAAAGAGTTTCTGCCTGACCTAAGAGCAAATGCAAATTTACCACCAACTATCACTATTCCAGACAAATATGTTGTAGGCATGGTGATGGTATCTCCATTGTACCTATCAAGTGAGTCTTTAGCAGAGGTTGCACCAGCGCAACCAGCAAGGGCGACCACAACCTTTAATTTCGAGGGATAACCATGAGCGAAGCGCAAGATGCACCACTAGAAAATAAAAGAGGAAAGCCGCCAAAGTTTGGCAAATCTTTCTCGTTTGATACAAGCCTAATTCTACCTGTTGTCGCCATCCTTGCTTCATGCGGGGTCGGTGGGTTTGTCGCATACGAAAAAATGATAGTTAAACCCATAGATAAGCAAGTTTTATTACTGTCCGTAGAGCAATCCATTCAACAAGCTGTAAAAAAAACGCCTCAAGAAGTGCAAGTTAGCGAGCAGCAGTTAGCAGATATAACAGCCACTGTAAAAGGTAAGTTAGAAACCGAAGTTAAGAATTATGTCGACGGTGAAGTAAGCATTGCGCGCAGTGGCGTATTAAATGACGCAAAGGTGTGGGTCGACAAACAGGGATTTATGAAGACCAACGGCTATTCACTGGAACCTCAGACGATTGTGAACACCGTGCTTAATCGTCTTCGTAGTAGTGGAGAGCTCAACAAGACTGGCAGCCACTCTGCTCCGGAGGAGATGTCTGCATTAAACAGTAGAGTGGAGGGTTTAGAACAAGACTTTTCTGTTTTGCGAAAGGAGGTCCAAAGCGCAAAGTTTTCGAATCCCACTAAAACATCGTCACCTCGCAGGCTAAAGGAGTTCAACATTGTTACAGCTCTGAAAGATAACACCTTATTTGTTGTTGATGCTCCTCTAAAAAACGGAAAAGACAATTCGATCACTCTCACGGTGGGTGAACCGTTTTTAAGTAAGTACGGCAGTCATACAGTGGAATCAGTTGAGTTTACTAATACCGGTGAACCTCTGCTTAGAATCTCAGGCAATTTCTTCATAGATGGAATCAGACAGGAATTCACTGACGAAGAGCTAGCCGCTATTCGCAAGAAACAACAACCAAAGAAGGCCACTAAGAAAGCTTCTTCCAAAACACCACAAACCAAGGCCGTTGAACAGCCCAAGCCAAGCGCAGCCAACCGAAAGGTTGAACTGAAAGGATGGACTGTGATTTCAACGAAGCCTGAAACAAATGAAGTTGTCGTTTATAACCCACTGACAAATATGCCAATGCCTTTAGCAAAAAATAAATACGTGGAGAACATTGGCAGTGTTAGAAAGCTCGATATGAAAACTGGTGAGGTTCAATTCGAACGTTACTTTATTCGCGGTTTTCAATAAATAGAAACTAGGACTTATTAAAAATGAAGAATCAAATAAACAAACTAGCAAATACCGTGCGTGTTGCGTGCCTATCCGTCTTTATTGTCATGCCATCTTTGGCCATGGCGAATAATGATGACATCCCAGACCTAGTAGGTGTAATTACTAACATCGATAATACCCAGGTAGCGGCGACTCAAGCAGGCTATAACACCTCCTATCTTTTCGCAATCGCCTTTGCGCTCATGGGTTTGATAGCGTTCGTAGCTTCGAACCGAAACAATGGTGGTGATTCGTCCAAAACAAAAAAAGCAGCAGGTATTCTATTTTTAGCGGCAGTATTTGCTGGGAGCATTGGCCTGTGGATTGACAGTGGTACAAAGTCTCTGACAGGTCGAACGTCAGAGGTGAGTCAGTTTCTATCAGATAAACAAGGTCCGCTAAGCAACAACTAACAGTAAGGGCGGGTGAAGCCGCCCTCCTCTCTGAACCTTACTAAAGGCATGAAATGAAGCCAATATTCTCATACTACAAAGCGCTGGTGATAACCGCCTTCTTTCCTGTGGCGGCATTTGCACAAGAAGAAGATAAAAGAAGTTCCGTTATCTATCGACTGGCGGTTACGGTCGATGCAGGGACAGGCGCTGTCTATGGTGCCTTTATGTTTTTGGCCATAGCGTTTTTTCTAGGTGCCATAGTCGTCTACGTAACGGCAGAAAGAACAAGACTGCCAAAACAGTTGAGCTACATTCTGTTTTTGGTGTCCTTTGGTTTCGGCTCTCCTATTGGATGTCAACAGACATCGAGCAAACAGTTGTTCCAAAACACTGATATCGATGCTGTTGAATTTTTTGAGAATCGCAACCAAAGCACTCCAATGAATCAGGAGGTCTACTGAAATGCTGAATATGACGAATATCGGTAAGCTTGGTCAGTTACCCCATAATACTGAGCTATTCGTAGGGGTAATACGAGATGCTAATGCACTAGCACGTGCTGACAATCCCAACTTGAGCCACGATGACTCGGAATATCAGGCGGCTAGAGATGCGTTTATCACCGATCTGACAAGCAATTATGAAGGTCAGCAGGTACCCACCTGCAAAAACTGCACGATGGAAATGGCAGAAGGTTTTCACATTCATCATAAAGATGGAAACCATACTAATAACAAGCCTGATAACTTCGAAATTAACTGCCCTTTTTGCCACTACACATATCATTTGGGTTGGGTGGGCGCTAATTCACTTGGAACAATGATCTACGCACCTTCTATTCCTCAAGCAACACTTAACCAAATTCAAGCGATCTGTTACGCGCATGAATACATCATTAATGCCACACCTAAGAAAGCAGCCCATTACAGCAAACTGAAACAGCAATCGCATGGACTCAACACCCTCATTCAATCGCTGGAAGCCATGAAAGCGGTTATACAGCGAGACTTCAAAACCACCAGCCCAGAACATTTTGCAAATGCTTTTATGCGAATGAGCGAGGATGAGTATGCAAACAGAGCTGTAGGGACATTCAGTGGCATTCGACTTCTATATGACAAGACTCAGTTTCAAGGTGAGATAGAGATGTTCGCTAAGCACAGCTTGAGTATGAATGATATTAGCAGTCCTAACAATCCGGCTCAGTGGGTGGCACAAGCCAAACAATTAAAGTAGGTATGGAAAAATATATGGCAAATAACGAATTGAACTTAGCAATACTTTGGATACATGAAATTGAAGGCACAAAGCCTGGTTATAAGCCCATCGCCAACGTATGCACCTGTGATGATCCCGAAAAAGTACAACGGGTCGATCTTGATAACCTAAATCCAAAATATTTTTATTTATCAAACAAGCGCTCACATTTTTTCACTCACAACAAAGAGATAGGTCAAGCATACCGCATTGTGCATTCGGCCTATTTTGGAGTGGGGGTATCATCTGTAGTTGCTGAGTTAGGATTGAAGGATGACCTGAATGAAAAGATGCCAGTACTGCTCAAAGTATTTTCTCAAGTAGCGGAAAAGTTACATCAATTTGGAATTGATACCGATAAAGATCATACCGTCCTTAAGACAATAAGAGATCAGGTTTCTCCGACCAATGAGCATTCAGTGTATTTTCTTGATGGCTCACCGAGTCAATCTCTTGAACATGCAATCGACAACTCGTTACAGAAGCTACAAGCGGGCACGCACCGAAAAGGGGTGCATGAAAAAGTAGTCAGTATTAAGAATCCCAAAACGCCCTACTTTCTTCATCTAGTCAATCAAAGGTATCCAATATCTACCGAGTACAGAACCTACGATGCTCTAAAAGGCAAAGAGTGTGGCACAGGTAAGCACGGCGCACTAGTAGATAGTCAAACAGCAACTGAATTGGTAGATCTTGCTAACTCAAAGGCAGGGTTTATCGAATTTGAAGCGACATACACAGATAAACTGCATCATGACAACATGCCTCTAGGAAAAGAAGTTAGCAATAGCAAGCATCGCATGTGGGCCACTCTAGTGGAGGCAGTAGATATGCTGAACTACTGCACTCTCAAATTGGGCAATGCTTACATAACCGATGCTGGAAAGCTCCCAAATTTCCCAGAACAACCACCAGCCAACACCAAATTTGTGAGCTACACCAATGGGCTAGTTAATGAAATTATGTGGCTTTCAATGAGCTACCACAGCAAAAGAGATACAAGCATATCTCCAATAGCAGCATATGTTAGAGCATACGACCGCGTACTTTGTAGGCAAAAAGCCATCAACTTTATTAACAAGGGCTACAAGTTTACTGGCTTTGTAAGTGGAACCATTAGATTTGCTATGAAGCTCGACGAACATCGAATCGAAAACTTCACTCAAATGTGTAGAGAAGAAGGCTTAATACCGCAAATCAATATCATCTAAAGGTGGGTAAAATGTTTACAGCAATTAGCGATAGTCAATTATACGAAGAGCGTATAAAAAAAGATTTAATGTACCAGATCACTAGGTTACATCCTATTGGTGGCGTTGTTGATGCCAATGACATTTTGTCTCTTGATAGTCTTGGCTCATCGCCATCTGATGAACTTGTAGCGCAAAAAGTGGTACCTCTATTTGACAAGCTTAAAACTAGGCAAGAGGTGTACAACGCGTCTCGTCAACAATTGGCTCAGCAGAAAACACAGATGTCAGTTGATGAACAGTCAAACACAAAACCAATTCAAGTATTGTTCTAACAAGGGGAGATGTATGCTCGGATTAAAAATCCCTACTTTCACCGCTTGTATGAACCTGATAGGCGATGCCTTTGAAGAAGGCGCTTACTCACACTGCAATTTGTTGTGTTCATCAACCGTCGATGACTCCATTATGGTTTGTCTTGACGGCAGCGTGTTTACAGCCTTTGAAGTTATCGGTACTCAGCGTTACCTAACATCGGAAACAGAGATATCTCATATTGATGCGGTTCAAGACTCCACACAGCATACTCTTCGTCCTGCAAATCATAAAATTGGGATGATGTTTGTAAGAGATCCTAATCGTACAAAACCGCAATTAGAAGATATCTTTAAACCCACGTTTGATACCATCAATAGACTAGGTCTTGATGCACATCACTTCTTCGAAGAGCAGATTAAAGACCTTGAAGCAAACTGCTCCTTTGAACGAGCGTTGATGATTGTGTTTACCAAACGCACAGGATTTAGTGGAGCCACGAAAGAACCGGTAAAACTTTCTGGCAATGAAATTACCATCGATGAAATTCCATTATTGCTTCAGGATACATCACGTGAGTCGATTGATATCATTCATGAGCATCAAGCTTACGTTAAAGACCTTCAAAGCCGATTTAGCCAATACCTTGGACTCGTACCTCTTAACTGTGAAACATACTTAAAATACGTTAAGGAAGAAGAAGAACTAATTTCTCTATCGAAGACCAAGTGGCGCTCTAAAGGTGTCGGTTCAGATATCGACCTAGCGATCAGCAATAACGAAAACGATTTTGTAGCGCACCCTCCTTTAGCCTATCAAACTATTACTGATGACAAAGCGCTGAGCAGTCGAAACTCAAGCATAATCCAAAGTGGTGACTATCACGTTGCCACGATGGATCGTGAGTATTTTAATATTCAACCCTACTCAACGTTTCAAAGCCTGTTTAAGTCAATAGACCGCCATATCCCATTTCGTGTTTACTATGAACTAAATACAGGCACGGACCAAATTTGTACTGAGCTAGGTGTTAGACAAACATTCTTGCTGTTATTCAGAGTAAGTGAGTACGGGCGAAACATTGACACCGCTATAAAGAATCTGCTTTTCGAGGCCCGTAATAACAATCGAACCTTGCTTAGTGGAACTATGAGTATTGCGACATGGGCAACAACAGAAGAGCAAGCGAAAAAAAACAAAAGAGAATTAAAGCAGGCGCTAACATCATGGGGTTCCCCTACCATTAGAACCCCTAGCAATCTTAACCGTAGCTATTTTTCAACATTGCCGGGTTTTGCAAAAAAACAGAGTGCTCGGGCCTGTACTCAATTAGACACTAAGCATTTAGCCACACTGCCAATCACTCGTCCAGCGACACCCATGACATCAGGTGGAATTTGCATGTCATCCCAAGATGGTAAAATGTTCCCCATAAACCCTGTAAGTTCAGAGCAGGACTATGCAGCCAATGTCATCTTAGGTCCAATGAAATCTGGTAAGACAGCATTCTGCTCAATCTTAAATACCGCTATCGTTCTAGCTGAAGGAAATGAAGACCTTCCGCCAATGTCCTACCTGGATTTCGGTTCGGGAGTTGTGAACTACATTAGAGCCCTCAAAAGCTGGCTACCAAAGAACCAACATCATAAATTGGAGTGCGTCACTCTCAAAGATTCCGCATTTAACATATTGGAGCCTCAGTTTGGCTTGAGTCGTCTTGAGCCATACGAATCTGAATTCTGTGTAAAATTCTTAAAAAGGCTGGTTACTGGAGATTCTACAGCCCCAATTTCTGGACAGCTAAGTAATACGCTATCTCGGCTTCTTAACATGTTTTTCGACCATGCAGAAAAAAATCCCCGCACTTACGAGCCAGCTATAGCGAACTACAAAGGTGATGAAGCCAATTACCACAGAACAATAAATCAGATGCTTCGAGATGGAACAATAGCGCTAGAGTCATCTGAACCAAAAACATGGTTCACCATACGCGACAAATTATTTCAAATCGAAGACCATAAATTTTTCGATCATGCTCGTTTTTGTCATAGACAAGGCTCACACGATTTGACCGAATTTTTAGCCGTTATTCGTGAAAATGCTGAACTCAGAAAAAGCATTGATGCACTAACAGTCGAAGGCGCTGGTGAAACTAGCCTAGGTGACTATATCATTGCATCGATACAGGGAGTTCTAGCACGCTTTGGCAATATCCTAGGGAGTAAATCTCAGATTGATGTCTCGCAAGCCAAAATTGTTGGCGTTGATGTAAAACCTTTATTTCAAAACATTAATGATGCGCCCATGCAGAAAGTGTTTGCAATCCTTGCGAAGTACTTGGGTACCAGGAACTTTTGGCGAGATCCTGAAACGTTCATGAGATATGTGCCTGACATATACAGAGAGCACTACGCTAGAATATTGGACGCTGAGCGCAATATTAAGAAGCATGATTTCATGGACGAATATGCCCAATTCAAATCAGAGGAGATGGACGATTTACAAGATAATGTGACCATCATTGCGCGTAAGTATAACTTGATCTTAACTATTGCCGCACAGTTACTGAATCACGTGCCTAAAGGCTTTATGTCGTTGGCCACTAACGTGTATGTTTTAAGTGCAAGCCCCAATGATGTTACAGAACTTAAGTCCCTATTTAAGCTGTCAGATAGCCTTTCTCACGAGTTAAGTCGCAGGCTGAAACAGAGTGACGGTTTTGGGCGGCTAATCTGTTACATAGGGCGATTCTCAAACTATGAAGGTTATGTTGTTCAACTTCTCAGAAATCAGATCACCGCATCCTACCTATGGAATTTTGCGTCTGATGAGCATGATGAAACCCTCAAAATGATGGCCAGACTTAAGTTTGGTGAAAAGTCAGCATTCATCCGTTTAGGCAAAGCATATCCAAACGGGACGTGTTTAGACGAGATCGCTAGGCTAACCAACGACCCTACCAACCAAGACAATCCATTGACCACCAAAGACGCGATCAATCTTATCCTTGAGTCACTTGAATACGCAGCATAAAAAAACGCCGTTACTTATTGGGTAACGGCGCTCTTTTCCAAACTGGAATTCTAAATCACTACGCTTAATTAAAAAGTTCTCCCACCACTCTTTCAAACTTGGCCTGACTTAAGTCAAGAGTCCCAAGTGGTAGTCCGAGAATATTCTCTATTAGTCGACAAATTCTCGCACCATGAGGTGTCTTTGAGCCTTCAAGGACTTTAACATAGTGAGCTTTTATTGGCCCAAGCTGTTCTGATACAGCGGACACAAATTTTGGATACCCAGATAGGCATGACACAATAACGGCTATGTTCTTTTTACGAATGGCTGACATTTGGCGTTCACTATAATAAACGCGCCCTGTTCTAAACCACTCGCTAGTCTTCCCTACGTGCGAACACAGAGCAGCTATTAGGATTTCGTATTCAGCTTTTTCAAGTGAAGTTTGAACATCAATAGCCGACATATTTGAAGACTTGGCAAAAGCAGATAAACCACCACACAATCTGATTGCGATTGAGATATTGTTTTTTAGTATGTTCTGATTTAAATCGATAAACTTTTGCAATTCAATCAATTCGTTAATTGAACAACGTTTGTCTTTAAGCCTACTAAATTGGTTGGGTAACTCCTTACAAATTAAGTTATCAAGATCTGCATTGTCTAATAATTGTTCTGAAATGGTGATATGCAGATCGGATTCAACTGACGAATATCTAGACATAAACCTAAAATCCTTACATACAACATATACGATTATATACAACTCGTTTTATACATACATTTTATAAAATACCACACACATAATAGATTTGAATGTAGCTTATTCGCTAATCGAATCACTGTACACCGAAGAAGCAAAATTTGTTAACATAGCCTCGGCGTGTAATGTATAATAATAGAACAGGTATACACAAACAACCAATTAGGTGTGGAAATAATGCAGATTTATAAATATGGTGCAGTTATTGTTTCTTGTATGATATTAAGTGCATGTTCAAGCACTTCAAAAGTGAATCACACTGCCCCACCTCCAGATGAAAAGCCCCATATCATTGACCAGGAACTTCGCTCAAAAACTCAAGAGCTTCTTGAAGAAGTTCGAGCTTTGGCGCTTATTAGGCAGGCAAAAGCAAAAGGTAAATCACAAACATCGCAAGACAAAATAAGTGCGGGATTTTCGGGACTCGATAAGCGGATTAACTTCGACTGTAGTTGTGACCTTAAAGTAAATATGCAAGCGCTTGCTGTCAACTTGGGCTGGGATGCAAACCGAGTATATGAAGTTGGCCACAAACCTGCCATGGGTGTACCTGTTGAAATAAAGTTACGTCAAGAGCCAATTTCACTTGCACTTGAACAACTGGAAGTACAAGTCGGTCATTTTGTAGATATTAGAATAGACCCAAATTTCAAGTCCATTCTTATTACCTATCAAGCACTCGACGCACCAAGAGAGGCACATCAATGAACCAATCGCTTCGAATGTTGTTCGCAATTACGTGCTTGGTACTTATAAGCATCCAATGCATGGCTAAAACATTGGATGCTCCGATGGATAAAGACGTGCTTTCTGAACTCGATCAAGCAAACGAATTGTACCTGAATGATGCAAAAGAGCTGAAAGAGTATTATTCAGAGTTAAAGAGAATTGCAAATACCATCGGGTATGAACATGGTTTTCAAACTGAAATGAATTTCATTAAGCAAAAGATGCTTTCTGAGAAATCATTTTGGAACAATGCGTTAAGCTTTTCACGATATAGCAATCTCTTAAGCAGTGGACCAGCAAAGGGAATGTTTCTTATTGGGGGCGTTGTAGATGAAGTAGATAGCTCCATAAAAACCGTAAACAAAGATCTTATTCTACTTGAGGGAAAAAAATACATAATTCGACGATACCCATCTTTACGGATTTCTCCCCCTCACTGGTTAGATTACCTATTTCCAGACATGCAAAGAAAACTAACAACTCCAAGTCAATCGATTCTTCCAAAAAACGATATCGAACGTGATATTTGGAAGAAGTCAATTGATGCCGGATGGAAAAATGGAGTCAGAGTTGCACAAGATGAATATCGAAAAAACTACACACTTCTCTTTGCTGACTTGATTGGTATGGTGCGGTACTGGCGATTAGTGGAGACGGGTGTAATTAAAGAAGTTCAGGTTCTCGCTACCAATCATCGAATGTCTTATAGCAAGTCAGACGATGGTGAAGAGTTAATTCTGAATCCAACCAGCGTGGAAATTACTGAGCAATCAACTTTTGTTGTAAAACCTCAAGAATGGTCTGCGAGCAGCAACCAACGACCAAATACCAGTGCGACCAACACCATACGAGATGCTGTCATCGAAGGTGACCTCCTATTAGAAGAGCTTACCAATAGAGATATTACTATTTTTACACCAGAGCACCAGCAAACTATGGAGGCACTGAAGAATGAGCGATACAACAGATTATAACAACAATGATTTTAGTGTTGATCCAGTGGGATTCACCACATCGAAAGTGTATATAGTTCGAAACATCAACTACGACACATTCGAAGAGATCCTTCAGTTTGCAGTTGAGTTGAATCTGCGTGACGTTTACATCAAAAGTGGCGATTATCTGCGATGCCGACAGTATGAGCGGCGTTTACTTATGGGAAATCAGCCGCTAACTCACGCCCAAGTAGATGCAATCCTGCGCCCTCATTTTCCGTCACTCGACCTAGCCGATTCGGGTCGAGGAACGAACCCATCCTTCGCTATACGAAGTGTAGAAAATGCGAATGTTAAGCAAAACTTCCGTATTTCAATCACTAAGTTCACCGATGGCGGTGAGAAGGGCTACAATTGCGCCATTCGCCCCCTTCCGGTTGATGTCCCTACGATTGAATATGTCGAACTGCCCGAAGAGATCGCACAAAAAGTCGGTAAAATGAAGCAAGGGTTAGTTCTACTTATTGGTGCGACTGGTGAGGGTAAAACGTCCACAATTGCAGCTATCATGCGTTATGTATTGGAGAAAGTCCCATTCAAGCGAGTTCTTGAATTTTCTCGGCCAGTAGAATTTTTGTGGCAGTCGGTAAAAAAGCACCCATCTAATCAACATGTACCGCATAACGTCAGTGAAGATGGTGTTAGTGGAGATATGATTTCTTACTCTGAAGCAATAAGTACCGCTATGCGCCAAGCTGGTGATTGGATAGCGATTGGTGAAATGACCGATGCGGAATCATTTGAGGCCGCAATTGAATTCAGTAATACCGGTCATTTGGTATCAAGCTCAACTCACGGCAACTCTATAAGTTCCGCCTACTCTCGTATCTACATGAAGTTTCCACAAGGGCAGCGTGAAGCTCTTCTGGATAGTTTGATTTCCGAAGCGCGGATGTTCATTGCTCAGCGCTTATATCCTAGAAAAGATAGAGAGGGACTCGTTGCAATTAGAGAAATTTTGGACCATACGTTCGAAGTGGAATCACGGCTTAAGGAGGCACTTAGCTCACCAAATCCTCTAGCATCTCTTAGAAATGAAGTAAAAGCTTGCATTTGGGAGCAAGGCACTAGCTTTTACCAGGATGCTGTTTCTAAGTTTAACCAAGGCGTTATCAGTAAAGAATCACTGGAAGAAATTGAGGAAATGTATGGACGAGTCAGGTAGTAACAATACACACCAAGAAAACCATCGCTTAAGACTTGGAATTATGGATTCGACAGCCTTGGTTCCTCTTCCGGTTATTGGGATATGGTGGCATGTTGATTATGTAATCCATGGCTGTATCGCGTATTGGGTGATCGCACTGATCTTAGGTATGCGTGATATCAATCTCTTGGACATATGCAAGATAGTTTGGTCAAGGCGAAGTAAAACATGTCATGCGAGATTAAAAAACAACCGTTAGAATTAATGATTGATTGTCATGTAATATATAATACAATTACAGGTATATGGATAAAGGAATGGACAATATGAAGACCCCTAAATGCCTTGCATCGCTACTCGCTGTAGCGGTGGCCTACCCTACCCATGCAGGTGTCTACGTTACCGTAGACGATATGCAACCTTCGTCTCAATTTGATCTAGTACAAGCTCAGATTGAACATACTCGGGCAGCAACAGCCGCCATTGAGCGCAGCTCTCAATCTACAGAGTTCATAGTAGGTAAACTTGCTGAACTTCAGTATGAACAACAGCTACGCGCAGATGCAAAGAGTGAAAAAGTCTACGAAGAACAAAAACAACTCGCTCGTGACTGGGTCGCAATAAATGATGATCGGCGTCTACTGGCTTCTGAACGTAACCAGCTTGCTAAAGAGCGTTTCCAGATGGAAGAAAGCTATCAGCAAAAACATGGCCAGCTAATCTCTGACAGCCTTAAAAAAGAAGAGCAATTGATGGCAGAACAACGCAAGCGTGATGAATTGTTTCAAAAAGAACGTTCGGATTTTGCTGCACAGTCGTTAGCCATGCAGAAACAATTAAAGCACTCTCATGACGAGCTTTTAGCAAAGCAACTCGAACACAATGCGCCATCGAACGTGATTGTTATGTCATCAAATAATGCTAGAAACGTAACCGCAAAAGTTGCGGCTGGAAGTGAAAGCATGCTTGATGATATGCATCCGAGCACCACCGTTGACCAACTAGTGAACATGAATCAGTTCATTAGAAGTATTATACCGACAAATTGGACATATTTTCCTCCCGCTGGCACTTCCAGTAAGCAAATCTCACTGGTGCAAGGCCGCGACTGGAAATCAATCATAAACACTATCGGGGTACAACATCCCTACCTACAGATTGTTTTCGATATCCCCAAAAAGCACCTAGTTATAACGAGCAAACATGGTTCTTCCTCAAAGACGCCCGATCCGGTTCGTACGTGGGAAATCACGCGCTCAAAATCTCTGCGAACTACCATTGAAGATTTTGCACAACAGGTCAATTGGCAAGTTATATGGGACACGCAAAACGTAGATTACCCGATTCTGGCAAATGCAGTCTTAACAGGAGACTTTGCGGGGAAAAACGGGGTTCTCAATCAGTTGATGATTAGCACTCAACAACGCGACTTCCCATTAATGGCCAAATGGCAAGGTCACAACGTGGTTCGAATTATCCGCCGTGGCTCACAACGAAAATAAGGGAACTGATAGATGAACACTTTTTCAAATAAACCTTTAGCTCTATTCGTTGCAAGCGCTGTCATCGGAGGGTGTGCAAGTACAGACGAAATAGCCAACAGCGAGACTATTAACCAAGACCAACAAGCGCTTTGGCAGCGTGTAGAGGGTGAATACAACCTCAACACACAAGATTTGGCGCAGGCTCCTTATGTCTACTCTGATGAATTAGATGTATTAGGAGGAGCGTTTGAAGTTGCTGATGAACAACCTCTTCCTCCTGCTTTTGATCAAGTCTTGAACTTCGGTCGTGGTGATGATATGGATTTAGGCACAATCATCAATACGATTAATGCTCGCTATCAAAAATACGGAATCGTAGTAAATGTTTCCGATGATGCTCGAAAATACATTGATGAGACGTTCTCCAGCGAATCTGATAGCGCTCAATCTAGTGTTTCATCAAATGATGACAGCACAGGAACTCAACAGCTCATTGATATTGTTACGTTAGATTCTAATGCACTCGAAAGCGCTTCCCGTACTAGCGGATTTAACATGGAGCTAAATGTGCAGGGTCTAAGTTTAAGGCATGCTTTAAACCTAATTACGGCAAATACTAACACCTGGTGGAAGTACGAAAACGACCGCGCAACGATATATCGAACTGAGCCTGTTACCTTTTTAGTCGATGCAAACGGAAAAACATACACGAAAAACTTTAATCAAGCAGCCTCCGCAGACGGCAGTGAAACTAGTAGCGGTTCAACGTTTAAAGCTGTAGATGAAACCAAAAATGCACTCTCAGAGATTAGCTCACAGCTAAATCTAATGCTGACTAGCAGTGGTGAGGTTTACGTGAACGAACACGATCACAGTGTAACGGTAAAAGACACACCTCCTAGCATCAAAAAGGTGAAGAAATTTCTGAAGGACTACAACTATCGTGCAACCACTTCTTATGGCGTTACAGTCGATGTATTCGAGATCATTACTGAGATCACCCAGAATCAAGGAATTGACTGGGAGACTGCATTTGAAACGGCAGGTTCTGGAAAGGTTTCTATTGGGTCACCTTCGTTTGTGCCTGACGCTAGCCTTGGCAATATGACTGCCAATGTCATTACAGGAAACTGGAACTTACAAGCGGCCATACAGATGGTCCACAAAAACGCATCTCTGTACAGCCACATCAGAAAGACAGGTAAAACAAAGAACGCTGTTCCAACAATTATAAGCAGTATCGAAGATCAAGGCATCGTATCTGGCAGAAGTGTAACAGTAACGAGCGATGGCTTCTCACAGCAGTCAACCGAAACAAAGCTTATTGATGAAGGCTTCAGTATTACTGCTACACCACGAATCACGTCGATGGGAAGAATCGACCTCGATGTCACAGTAAATACTAAAGTAATTCAGGACGTCGAGAAAGTTGGGTCGGAAACCGAAGAGATTCAACTGGAAGAAACGCGACGTCAAAATAATAATGCAAACGTTATTATGCGCGATGGTGCTACTACCATAGTCAGCGCTTATGAACGAAGCCTATCATCGTCTGACGTACAAAGCTTGAACGAGCGTTTCCCTTGGTGGGCTGGTGGTAATACTGGCGCTAAGAGATATAAGGCAAATCTAATTGTTGTTGTTAAGCCAGTAATTTTGGAGCGCTAGCTATGACAACATTTTTTAGAAAAAGCGGCCCTGGGTTTGAGTACCTTGTGACAGATTTAGCTTGGAAACATCTCGCTGATGTTACTAACCAAGCGTCTTATGCTGCCAAATCTACGTCTCATTTTACTACATACACCGAGTTTGGTGTCAGGGCCCAAAGCGAAGATATAATCACGCTTGGGGTCGTGCAAAAAAATGAACATTTAGTGAGTGATATCTCAAAGAGCGTTTCATTGGCATTGCTGCTCAGAGAGCACAACCTCACCACCAGTAAAGTACATGACGTAAATATTGAGACAGAGCATGCTCACCATGTAGATTTGCACATTGTTTCTATCCAGAATGACACATGGTACCTAGCGGCATACCAGGACAATAGAATTGTTCTAGATACAACAATTTCTGGCTTAGAATCCAAAGATGCACACTCAATTACCGAGGCGCTTGAGTCTAAACAATCATTGTCGGATATCATTGCCAAGCTAGCAAACATACTTAGTGATCTGTTTCTAGACACAAGCGAGCAATACATTGCTGACGTTACCCTTTGGGATATAGAAGAGTCAAAGTTCATCAATGTGTTTGAAGGCGCAATCACTAGTCTTGTCCATGACGGATACGCTTTAGCGTTAAATAGCACGTCCTCACAAACGGGGGTATTCAGTAACCTTCTTCATCAAGGGAATATCCCAAAACAGGTTTACCTATCAAACGTAAGAAGATTTACTAATAGAAGATCAGGGATTAAACCAAAAGCGGTTGTTGGCGCACTTATTCTGGCTTCTTCGGTAGCACTTTGGATGAGTAATCGAGATAGTGGTATCGATTCAACCGAAGATGACGCGCTATTTTCTAATGTACCAGTAGTGCAAACAGCTGTTACAAAAAATACCAATCTCAATAACGAAGAGAAGAACGCTGATACATCTGATTCGGACGCCATGCTTTTTAAGGACGCCATAAGTCAGGAGATGGAATGGGTCGAATCATATGTACGATCATCTGGTCATAAGTCAACTACGATTCTTAAATCAACAATTGGTTCTCTTCCTGCGTCTACTGCTGGTTACGCCCTTAACAAAGTAATGTTTGTGAGGAAAAGTAAGCTTGGCAGTCCCTCTCCGACTGAAGTGATAAACTCTGAATACATACGAGAAGACGAAAGCGCTCTCCTTGTAAGCTTCACAACACAGTTTGACTATGTGCAATCATTTTTAGATGGTGAAAAAGCAAACGTTGTTCATACATTACCTGATAGCAAACTCGATAAGCCGTTCGACGCTGTGTTTGCTCATTTCGTTCCAGAAAACCTCATATCAACGCTTCAAAGTTTTAAGTACAACGGATTGATCGACAACTGGACGTTAACCAGCGCGATTTTAGAAAAGCGTCCCATTCCACTCTCAACAGAAGCACTGCGATCCATTCAGCGATATATGAGGTCAAACACGCTAACCGAAAACGACTACATATCAGATATACGTGAATACAAACTGGTGATCACATCTAAACATCTCCAGTCATTGGGTCCAATCGAAGAAATCGTGTCAACTTACCAAAACGCAGTATTGGTAAAGCTCGTTTACTCACACTCTAACTCTCAACTTGTAACGGAGATTTCCATCTATGACGCAAAACAATAGATTGTCATTGAAGCTGTCGTTGTTTGTCAGCTTAACATTATGTGCTTTTTCAGCCTACGCAGCGACCATGACGGTTGAAGAGGTTGAATCTGAACGTATCAGAATAATGGAATCAGACAGAAACAACGACGAAAAGATAAAGGCAATAAAAGCACTTCATACGCTTGCGAAAGAATCCATTAAATTACAAGAGTTACTATATGGTAACCAAAATAGACCGACAGCAACAGAAGCCCCACCTCAGCAGGCTAACTCAGTAAACATTGTCAAATATGAACTTCCCAAAGGATGGAATTTAAATACGGTGTTCGTTTCTGAATTATTCGGCATTGGTGACGACTTTACCGCTGAGCTGTATGTGGATGGCGAGCGCATACCTAACGTAGATCTGTTTACAGCTAAAGAAAATGGAGAAGCATTTGGCTCTTTCATAATCGTTGATTATACAGCATCTAGCATTGCATTTAAGAACAAAGAAACTAACCAAACTCTTGTTCGTCGAGTGGTTAGTGCGGAGCAGATAATCAAGCAAGTTGAGCACAATAACAAACTGCGAGAGCAGTATCAGGAAAAATACACACTGGGCAAGTTAGATGCTGAACTGAAATCATTTACAGAATCAGCTAACACCCCAGTACAGGTATCCTATCAAACTCAATCCCGTTCGCCAGTACCCGTAAACTACGACACGATGAAAGGCGAGTAAAGAATGAAAAGAGAGTTTGGGCAGAATTGCTTGCCAAAAGTAATTGTATCGATAAAGGATTTAGGTGAAATTTCCTCCGTACATGGGGCTGAAGAGCTGTCATTGGGAGCAGACATGCAGCGCAAAATTGTATTCGTTGTCTCTGCTGAATTTACTAAGTACCCAATTGGCTACCCACAGGTCCAAACTCAAGACAATGGTTCAAATGAAGATCAACGTACCACTCATGCCGCAACTGAAAAAAAAGTTGGCTTTCTATTGATTGCAGAACACATTGAAGATGCTCTCGAACGCAATGAATACCGCGAAATAATAAAGAACGCTCAACAAGCCATCAAGATTAAAGCTGAGTTAGCAGACCACCATGTAGTCGTATTAAAAGTTACCGAAGACCTTATCCTCAACGCTTTGGAGATGAAGGTTGAGAAAAGCGATTCAGAAGAGCGCAATGACACTGAGAAAGCCATTGACGCAATGCTTCTCAATGCTTATGAGACTAATACGTCAGATATTCACATTATATGTGGTGACCATGAAAACAGTATCTTTTTTAGAAGAGATGGGGAGCTTGAACTATACGGAAAAGAACGGAACAAAAACACACTACATACGTTCGCATCTGTTTTATACGCTTCTGTTGCTGGCTTAAGCGGTAATATCGCTGGTATTGGATTCAATGAACACGATAAATTAGATGGCAGCTTGTTTCGAGAAATTAACGGCAAGACGTTAGGTGCGCGGATTGCGAGTCATTCTACGACTAAAAAAGACAAAAATTTCTCAATGGTACTGCGTTGCACAGGTGACCAAAATGCAACTGCGGAACGTATCCCGTTTGAATTACTTGGTTTTAGATTTAACCAGGCAGAAGTAATTAAAACGGCAATGTTTGGAAAAGGCATAACACTATTAATCGGCGAAACTAACTCCGGTAAGTCCGTAACCCAAGAAAACATGCTTATGTACATCGGGGATAGTCATCATGGTACAAAAAAAATCATATCCATTGAAAATCCAATCGAACGAAATATAAAAGGCGTAGTGCAACACACGCTGATTAAATCAGGTGTAACGGACCCATCTGAAGCAACCATCGCGATTCAAGAATTATTGAGTTACGTGGTGAGGAGTGACTCTGACGATATCGCCATTGGGGAGATTAATAATTCTCAAACATGTGAGGCCGCTATTCAATCTTCGTTAAGTGGCCACAATGTGCTTGCGACACTTCACTGTGATAGCCCATTTGACATTTTTGAACGACTTCAAGGCTTCGGAGCTAACTCAGTGCTGTTAAAAACAGGCGAGGTTTTGAAGTCCGCTGTTGCACAAAAACTATTCAAGAAACTTTGCCCTCATTGCTCTTTAAGAGCTGACGACATCAGAGATTTCAATCCATTGCAACTGACAGTCATTGAACAATTGGCTGAGATGGGACTCGCACACAGAATAAGTGATATCCGGTTTAGGTCTACTAGTGGCTGTTCTGAATGTCGTCATCGCGGAATTTCCGGCAGGCAATTGGTAGCCGAAGTTGTCGAGTTTAACTCGCGCATTCTTGAGCTCGTTAGTTCAGGAGAAAAGGACAAAGCAAAAATTGAGTGGCTGAAAGGTGAGCATTTTTCCAGACAAGAAATTGCTCTCACATACGTTTTTGAAGGTGTTATCGATCCAACTGATGTAATAGAACAGTTTGATTCATTAAAAGACACGTTTAAGTTTCGAACCATTAATGGAATTGAAAAACCAAAGGTAGTTTATCAATGAAACCCACTATATATGACACGCTTTACCATTGGAAAAATAGCTATTATCGGCTCCGTAGTACCCCATTACGAAATACTCTAACAAATGTCAGAGCATCTATTATTGAGCTGTCATTTAGAACTATATTCCGTGAAAAAGTAGTGCAGTACATGAGATTTACAGCTCTTCTTTCTGGCAGTGATGAAGGCGGCATAGTTGGCTCTCCATTTTTGAGCGTAACTGACAAGCAATATAATAAATTGATTGAAACGTACCCCGAACGCTGGAAGAAGATACCTGAAAAGTACCTAAGTAAAACGGTGAAAGATCGCTCCAACTCTGCAAAACCTGAAGTTAAACACAGTCTTGAGCCTTTTTTAAATAGCACGGACAAAATGATTATGAGTGCTTCAAAAGACCCTATAGCTGCTTTGAACGTAATTATAAAACAAGGTGATGCCAAGGCGAATTTAATGAAATCTGTCAGGGCAGCACTTAGGGCTCCAGTAATGTACCTCCTAATAATTATTGCATTCGCTGCTTTCAGTCAGGCCGAGTATATATCTGCCTTAGAGTCGGTACTGATTCGGATGGATAAAGAGCCACCAGCTCGCGTGGTTATGTTTAGCAATGTAAATGAGTTCATACTAGGTAATTTGTTTTCTGGCTTCATTAGTCTAATTGTAATCTACTCAGCATATAGCTGGTGCGCTGACAATATGGGTGGAAAGGCTCGAACAACAATAGAAAGAGCTCCACTCTTTGGCGTGCCATTAAAATACTCTCGGCTAATTCAATCAGGTCTGTTTCTACAGTCAATATCTCTGCTTTACACCTCTGGCATCAATACAAGCCAAGCATTTAAGGTAATGAGTTCTAATTCCAACAGTTTCATTAAGTCGAAAGTCAGCGAGATGACAAAATCATACAGGCTTAATGGTTCGGACATTGAAGCATTTAGAAATGACTTGTTTGACCGTGAAACCCAGTATCGGCTTAGTGTTTTTTTCGAACTTAGCGACCCAAGTACAAACATGAACATAGTCGCCAAATCAATTCTAGAAGACATCGAGCAAAAAATAATGTCGTTTGCAAACAGAGTGAACTTCATGGGTAAGGTAACTTTTGCCTGTTACATACTTTTATTTGTTCTTGCGAACTTCTCAATGAGTCAGGCTTAAACAACGTCTGAATATTTAAAAAAGGAAAACAAAATGAAACGCTTATCATCCAATAAATCACGTCAAAAAGGTTTATCGCTCATAGAAGTGGTCTTAGGCACATTGTTAATAGCCACTGCGACCATAGCGGCTTATGGGACATACAAGTCTAACGCTACTAGTCAGGCATCAGGCCAGATGAAAGATGCGATTGTAACATTTTTCGCTAGAGTTACTCAGGAAAAGCAGCAATGGGGGGACTACAATGGCTTTTCAAACACATCCGTATGGCGAAGCGATAGCTACCTACCGGCAACAATGAAATCAACAGTAACCGACCAATTTATTACGCCGTACTCACAGAATGGACTCACTTTTGGTGTTGCATCCACAGTTACTGATCGCAGTGGCCAAACAACCAATATCGCCAATGGATTCATTTCTGTCATCATCGAGGACGTCCCAGCAGGCCGTTGTTTGGATGAAGTTCGAAACTACATTGATAAGGTTATACAAGTTCAAGTTGGCGCCACGAGAATCGTTAGCAAAGCAGCTATGGATACTACTTGCGCGGCTGTTGCTGGCACAACTGATATTACTCTAACAAACAGTTAAGGTTATCGAATGCGAGCTATATCTATCAAAAAAAAGAACGCTGGTATGACTCTAGTTGAATTCGCTCTTGTTTCAGTGTTGATAAGTATTGCAGCGGTAGCGTGGCAAGAGCGAATTTTAGAAAACCAAAAAATACAAAGCTATGAAACTCAAGCTAAAAGGTTGGGCGAAATAGCTAATAGTGTAGTTCGCTATATTTCAAGCGCAGGCGACCCAGCCTCTGGGTTGCTTGCACCTCACGAACAATCAAATGTTGCGGGTCAGCCATTTAATAATGGTACAGTGCATGTTGGTCTAAACTGGCTTAAAGCAAATTCATGCACTGGAGGAAGCGCACCTTCAGAGTATCTACCATGCGAGTACTCTGAGCGCCCTATTGTTGGTGATAATCAGCAATACCGCTTCACAGTCAGTAATGATGGAACAAACCTCTCGGTCAACTTCCAGTATGTTGATAGTAACGATGTAACAAGAGGCGTAGTCGTTCTTGGCCAAACATCGACCGAGACAGCGGTTGCCATTTCAACCAGGGCAGAAGGACAAGTTACATTCTCATCGGCTGGAGCTACAAACTCATTCTTCAATGTAGACCGCAATAGTGCAATCATCTCGATTCAAATAGGGCTAAATATTGCTAATACTCCGTACCAGAGAACGGATGGTAGAACTCCAATAACAGGCACAGAACATTTCGCGAACAATGCTGGAATTATATTTGATACCCCTGGAGACATTGAAGGAGCGCAAACTATCAGCGCGGAAAGGTTTTCTGCGTACGACAGAGCGTCCACCACAGTTTCAACAACAAGGTACATAGAGCCTTCTGGCACCAGCGAAATTGAAAGTTTGAACGCTGCAAACACGGTTTCTACACAAGCACTGATAGCTCAAGATGCATACCTTGATAGGATACAAACCTCCTACATTGAACAACTTGATCCAACGATTCAAAGCTTGATATCAGGCGAGCTAAAAATTGGGGATAATACCAATCATACGACTATTGGAGGTGGTAACATTGCCACAACTGGTAACATATATGATGCTAACGATCCTAACTTTTTAATCGATTTAGATGGAACCAGTCGCTTCCAAGACATCGCAATTGGTGCTCTTAACGAAGCACTACTATCGGAAAGGTTACCTAACTTTGTTCAAAAAGGTGCCGTGGTTATCGTTGCTAACGATTCAGTGCCAAAGCCCGAATGTGGCGCTAACGGTGATGGCCGTATGATTATGGTTCCACTTAAGTGGACAACCTACTTCTTGGACTCTGGTAACATTACGATAAACAACAACCTGAATGAATTCTACGCTGATGATGCTGGCATTACCTGGACTGCGCGAATGAAAACGTATCGCCCATCCGATAGAGCATACATTGACGACCCAAATGCTTCAGCTCTGGCAAATATATATTGCTACTTCCCGTAACTGTGCTAAATTAACAAGGTCATTCAAAAGGACTACACGATGAAACATATGTCTATGCGCTGTAAGAGCGTGCTGGCTACTTTAGGTATCTCTGCCATATTGGTTGGTTGTGCCGCGCCTTATGAATCAGGCAGCCCCATAAATTTTGCTAAGCTAGAACGTTTATCCGTAGGCTTATCTACAATGGAAACCGTCAAGGAGACGTTTGGCTACCCTCAAAGTGTTGAGTACCCAGATAACAGGACAATTTATCGTTACCGCTACGTATACAAGGACAACTCAGTCACGAGCCGACAAGGCGTTGATTTTGTTTTCAATAAACAACAGCGATTAATTGACATTACAATTAATGACGCTGAAGAATATCAGCCTTTAAAGTAAGTGTGTGTCTGATTATGAACATTCGGAATCAAAGGAAAAGCCTATGGCAAGATTATTGTACTATTTAATCGGCGTGCCGGTTGTTATGTGCAGCCTTCTCTACACATCATTAATCCGGCGATTCTTTTACTTTATACCTATTACATTTTTCAAGTTGATGGGGGCATTTACTTCTGGAGGTTTTAGAAGTTTTGTAACCAGAGTTGCAGTTTGCTCGGTGCTTCTTGTTCTCGGTCTTGGTAACCATTTCGTTGGTCATGCTTATTCAACATACCTGATGTATATCAATGAGATTGGTGCGCTGTGGCAAAAAGGCCAAGACCACATTGAGTCGCTCTCAGGATTAACTATGAGCCAGTTTGAATTTGGAGGTACTGCGATCACTCTCGGACTGAGGGTTCCCTCTGAACATGTTGCTCTAGGGTTGCTGTTGTTTGCTTTAAGCATTGCATTAGCAAGGTTAATTGATATTAGATTGAAATAAAAAAAGCAGCCATATGGCTGCTTTTTTACTCCCTGAAGAACGGGAACCAAGCATCCCTTCGCAATTTTAATAGTGCTCGATGGAATTCCTGTTTCGAGAAAAACTGGTCATGAGATACAGCATATCCATGATACGCATAAGCATAGTAAAAATAAGCGATTAGAGTCAGAGTGGCCAACCCATACAGTATTCGTAAAGCTCCGTTGAAATCGACACCATCACTGAACGCTGTAAGTAGATCAAGGGACAACCCCATAAATAGATAGATCAAGGTGGCCAGCAAAGCGATGAGCACAATTCTAATTCTCGTAAAGTTCCCTTCTATCGTATGAATAATCGATTCATCTCTGTACGCCGCTGCCAACGTTTCTCGTATCGGCATACTTTGATGACCGAGCCAGTCAAGTTTCTCAATGGACTCATGGCCCTTATAGAGAAGTACAAGATCAGACTTAATCGTTCCTATAAAGTTATGGTAGAGCGGCTGATTACTTCTGAGGTGGATTAAGGTGCAACGATCTATCTGAGTCCACCCCCATTTCCCCACTTTATAGATAACGCCGTGGTTACTTACAGTTACATTTACCTCTATTGGGCTCTGAACTTGCGATACCTTATCTAAGCCCTCGATAGCCTTGGGAGCTTCATGTTGAGTAACATTTACAGTTAGATTCTGTTGTACATACGTAGCCCCCACATTGTGTGACTCCCCAGCCTTCTGGAGATGATTTGTTTCAGAAGCGACCACATCATGATGGCTACGGTCTACCGATATATTTAAAGTATCGAGAGCACTATCAATGGCCTCCCCTTTCACTAAAGGCTTATCATCTCTATCATCCATACTCATTATGCATTCACCTCATTAAATGGATTTTGCTTAGGCGCATCGCTTTTGTTTTGTTGCTTTCCTCCTGATGACGGCGAAGGTGGCCTAGTAACACTTTTAGCAAGGTCATCTAGCTTGGAAGACAAATCCCTAAACCCATGCGTAGCAGATTGAATATCATCGGCATTGCTACCGAATGCTCCACCTACTAAATAAGTTGATATCCACACCCCAACTGTATCCACGAGCTGTCCGATAACCTTGAAGGCATACAAACAGATAAAGAAAGCCATAACAACGTAACCTACGAAGAAGACGAAAACCCAAAAGATACCGTCGATCAAGGATAAGTTGTCGAACTTATTGATGAAGAAGCCGACCCAAATTAAATTCAGTATCGACAAGCCAACAAACGCTAAGGTCAAATGGAAGATAAACCCGACCACAATTAGCCCTTGTCGAATAAAAATACCGAAAACTAAGCTAACGATACGCTCTGTATCGGGAGCGAACACGCCGTCACCTTTCGGCAGAATCATCAAGATTGCCGCGAAATTGATCGCGGCAGCGGCAGCACCGATTGCGAACAGAACGCCAATGATAACGAAAACCCAACCTGTTACGGGAATCAATGGAATGCCATAGGTTATCGCTAGACTTGACGTAATAAGCACTCCATAAAGAGTGGTCACAACCCCTAATATTTCAGCGACAGCGTTGCTAAACAACGTAACACCCAGTGTAATAAAGAAAGAGGTAAATCCGGCAGCTAGTCCTAACGGGCTATCAATCATCGCATGAGTTGCAGCCGTGTTAGTCAATCTTACTGCTTCAACAAATGATTTTATGAAAACATGAATGGACTTCGCCAGGAATGCTAAATCACGCGTCTCCTGCCCTAGCTGGGTGAGCAAGGAGAACGGTGAAGTGGTTCCATTCAAATCCAACATGATTGCATCATTGCCACTAAGCAGAGAACGTTCCATAGAGATACCACCACCCACCACTGCATTGTCGTCACCAAACCACAAGCTCATGGACCAAACTTTTTCAATTAGCCCAATTAGCATGCGCATCATGAAATCTATCTCAGCATTATCAACGGCATTACCTTGACTTGAGACTGCAAAGAAACTTCTCCACACATCTTGGTCCACTGCGGTAGAGCCACTTCCAAGAGTGATCGACTCGGGAACAATAGTCTTTGCTTTTGTCGTCGCATGTGACACTAGGACATTAAAACCCTCTATAACGTGCTGCGAGGACTGGCATAGATAACGGTCGTCTCCAAACACGCTAGAGACAGCATTCCAACCCTGCTGAAGAATATTTGAATTCTGACATAGACGAGCTTGCTCAATGTCTGTATTTGCAAGCGAGAAAGCATTTAGAGCCCTCCCGCCCTCGTACATCACATCAGAAAGGTTATGGAATACCGACCAAAACATACCAGCTGAGATATAGTCAGACATATGGTCCTTGAATAGTTTTTCTGAAAAACCGTCTAAGCTACCGGAGTCGTCGTTAACACCCGTAAACTCTGAATAGATTACTTTTGATGACTCCTTAGCTATATCTCTTTGTCTATAACTAAGATATATAGCCAAATAGTTGAGTGCATCGGTTGTGGATGCAATCTTATCCTCAATAGTTTCCATGCCCACGTTCTGTAAGCCACCAGCGTTAACAACCTTGTTTACATCAATACTGTTATCTCCAGTTTCTGCAATTGCAGTTTCAGCAATAGCATTAGCGTTGGTACCCGAAAACATCTCGTAATAACGCGAAGCGAACAACTCATACACATCGAGGGATTTTACAAATTGGATTTGCGAGTTGTTAGCTGAAACATCACGAACATGCTGAAGACCTGCATACAGTGAGCGGCTTAGCATGGCGATGAATGATTTGCTATCCTCTGTTCTTATCGCATCAAGAGAAACAGAGAAGTCACCACAATAGGCTTTCGGTCCACCGAGCAAAACGTGAATTTGCGCTTGTGCGGGTAGAGTTGTTACGTCCGCAATGGATATATCGGATATCGACTCCACACCTACCATAGAACTGGTGGCTATGTTGGCGTCCATTGAAACTATTACATAGTGAATTAGGCTTTGCCCTAGCGATGCACCTACATTCCTGTAGTAGAACTCATTACATACGAATGCTTTCGCAAGCTCATTGGATTTCTGAACCGTGTTATCAATGCCTGGGCTGCCTGAAATGTTGTATTTGAGAAGAGATTCTGCACCTACTTGATACATTACGTCAGCAACACCGCCCCCCCACAACCCACCTTGGATAACGGCAACTTGCCCATGAGACACAGACACATTGTACTCATTCAACTCGCTGATCCCATAACTAGTCGGCATTATAAGGAATAGCCCCGCGATAACCCTAAAATGCCAGTACGGGGAAGTTTGAGACACAATCGAACCTGTAGCTCCAGTCGAAAGTATGGCCCTGCCACCAAGCATTGTCACCATGATGACGAATCCAATGATCGCACAAATACTGATCGAGGCCAGCACCACCATTAGCGGCGAAACAGGATGGTCAATGACGGACGTACTATCTGTGAGGGAATAAACCCACTCACCAAACATAACAGCCAGCCAATGCAATATTGAAGGGTTAAGCATTGCATCGAAAAGAGTTTGCTCAAACACTGAAGAATCCTCCCGTAAATGCTTGCCAAGTTTCGACTGGGCGCATTAAGGCAGCGCCTATACCTATCTGCCCCATACACTGCCAGAATGTTCGTTTAATTTGCTGGCCACCCAATTTCGCAAAGTTAGTCCAACCAATGAAGTAGCAAATCGTACCGAAAATAGCGATAACCCCGATAGAAAACTCATATAAGGTTTCATTTATCGTCGCCTTGCTCCAGCTGCCATCAGCAAATAACCCTAATTCATAGTGTGCACAACCAGACATATCATTTATGGAGCAGCTGATAGATTGTAAAACCTCAACTGAGTAGGGCTCATAGTTACCCAAGAATAGAGTGTTACTTATAACTGCTTGGCCGAAGCCAAAGCTGCCTAGAAATACGCTCGCGAAGAACTTAGCCAGGAGAGACAAAGGCGAAGCGTCAGACATTTGCATTGCGGCAGCAGAGTGATTTCCAGTTAACGCACGCACACGAAGAACAGTAAAAAGCATCGAAGCAAAATAAACCGCTGAAAGCAAAATAGCCAAACGCTCAAAAAGGTAATATAGAGCAGGAATATCTTGCCGTAAGAGCACCTCAAGGATGCGCTCTAAGTCTGATGGTGGTATTTCGTTTTCGTTCATAGAGCGGCTTGATTATCTGGCATTTAACTTGAGGTTCAAGGCGTCGAGCCCAGTGCTCGTTAATGTTGATTTCAGAGTCATTGACTCCAACTGAAGAGAGAAAGCTGTCATTTCACCAATCATACGAATTACTTGCTCACTTGAAGTCATTTTTTCAGAAGAAGGGGCATTTAGATTCCAATCGTGCTTCTGCTCCGGCGTTAACGTATCCCAGTTCGACGGTACATTACTTTTATCATTCGTGTTGGTAAGTAGCTTGTAGAACTCTTCACTGTTGTAGTAGTTAACCCTCTCTTCAATTTGATCCATTATCGATGCGCGGCCATTTTCGGTTGGGTCATATAAGCGTTTGACCTCTGCTATAGCAGCATTGGCTACGGAGCGATATACATGACGCTCAGCCCACCTACTAACTGCCAATGCACCATGCTTGTCGTTTGGGGAGGGAAGTTCACCATTTGCAATGCGAGGTATATCATTTGGTTCCTCAACACCTAGTAGCAATGAATAGGCAATATCATGATTTGCCATATTTTCAGGTGTCATAGGGAGATCGCTCAGCCCAAGTACCTGACCACCGTCAAGCATCTGAATCAATGACTGGCCATCTTTTGCATTCACTGCCGACACAATAGATTGAGTTATGTGTTTTCGTTGGTTAGCGACACGACCACAGTTCAGTCCAGACCCTCCATTTTCTGAACAATCAACGATTTGTGATTGATTGTTTTCTAGAACAAACTCGGTCGCAGGATTGTCACATACAGTTTGAAATGAGTTAGCAAAGGCTTTCACGCGAGTTACCGCTTCGCAAGCGGTGGGAGATGTAGCATAACGTTCTTCAGCGGCAGCATTTGCAGTGGAACTAATGGCCGTGGTGGTCGCAGATATAGTTGCACTAGCATTGTACTCGGCTTGCGCAGCTTCCCATATGCTTAGTGCTTTATCCTGGGCCATTCCAGATAACATCACGCCTTTTTCCTCTGCCCAGATAGCAGCATCTTTAATCATCTCCTGTATATGAAGTGCATTGCCACTTGGGTCCGTACATACAACGGCAAGTGCCGGTGAACAAAAACTAACACTTCCTACTAAGAGCGCTAACGTGGTGCGTTTCATATGTCGATTCCGTTATCCAGTTGAATTTGTGCTGCAATCTCATCAAGTTCAGCTTCTTTGAGGGTGCGTACCTTCAATTCTTCGAAGTCATAAACTGGCTGACCAAAGTTATGAACGAGTTCTTGTATCGTCGTATCTATTGAGTAGTTGTGAAACTGACTTAGGGACGAAAAAAAATCGTCAATATTCATAACACTCTCAGGGTTAGCAGAGGCAGAAGAGTTAATCACTAGTTGCTCCATACATCCTGAAATAACCCCTCTCGAACCCAATGAGTCATTAAATTTCATTCGTACCTCATCCGTGCTAATATCGTTATTACGATTATATATTACACAAGACAATAAGTCATGTTGGAGCAAAAAAGTAAAAGCTATATTGATTACGTGGATTTCAAAGACAAGTACATTGGGCAGTACGGTTCGCACGCACTAAACTACTTTCGAACCCTAGAAGGCCGAGAGGACTGGTCTGTAAAAGTAGAGATAGAAGAACTACTGCACACATTTTCCCGCCTACCTGTAGTGTGCAAAAAGCCCTTTAATGAGCATGACGCTGCTTTAATAACCTACCTTATCAGGTTGCTCGCATATTTACCGTTTGTAGATGGGATTACCGCACTCGCTTACCTTGGAGTCGAAAACGATCAGTATGGCCATGCAATTTATGAGATGGCATATGAGGCATCTATGTTTACCCCACCATGCTCTAGTTCAAAAACTATTGTTGAACGCGTTTCCGTTGTACAACGCGTAGCCATAATTCAAACTATACAAGGAAGGAAGCTATGATTCGTCCCGCTAGCTCTGCGCTCCTATTTCTTTCACTAATTAATTCACCCGCTTCAGCCATGGAAGAAAAGTGGTCATTAGAAGTGGACAATATATGTGACAGCGTCACCGTAAGTCTTCCATTGCCAGCTCTTGATATGTCATGCGACCTTGATAGCCGCAGTGGAAACCCGTCAAAGTGGTTTAACCCCTACGAAACATGTGAACTAAGTTTTGACATGATTGGCCTACCCTCTTTGGGAGATATTGCGGCTGGACTAGCTGGTGCAGTATGTCAAGAAATACAAGAGGTTAAGTCTCAAACTGTGGATGAGCTTATCGATCAAATCAACGAACAAATTCCTGATAGCATTACTGACGACATAACTGCTGATCTCAACCTTAACGATCAGCTCAATAATTCTAATGCTGGTAGCAACCAAGATTGGCGTAACAATGACGTTGCGCAGCCCAGTGTTGGTACAGACATCTGCTATACCACTGATACTAAAGGCAGCACAATCACCGTTCCATGTGACATCGCGAGTAATCCCACTAGTCTTAATAACTGCTATGTGAAAACCACCAGCCATAGCAATCCATTTCAACCTTTGGAATGCTCTAGATTTAATAAGGAAAAAGAGCTCTGCATCGTTGGTTGGAGAACAGATAGATCGACTGGCCAAAATGTTCCAATCCTAGATGGTTGCAATTCACAGTTGAGAACATCAAACGCGGAAGCCTGTTCAGTTAATGGCGAAACTAATTACTGTACTCACTTTGGCGCAGCTGAAAATCTTACACAGAATGAACGACTCTGTTCTACATACAGTAATAGCTCTGACTCATCCACGACCGTTGCTTGTTCTACAATAGAAAAGTCATGTTATGGTCACCTCAATGGTTCATTCCAAGCAGCTTCATGCTTGCAGTTTCATGACCAGTACTTTTCAAACAAAGATCCCTATAGCAACTATGATTGGTAAAGAAATCATAATTACTGAAAGTTCTATTACGGCCAACGCCATAATAGCAATCAGTGGCCGCGATGCACTTGCTACTTACGGCCACGTGTTTGATTATGACTACATTAACTCAAAGCTCGTGTTAGTAGCCAAAAACCCGAGCTTGTTAGAGCGCCTACAGCACTTAAACTCACCCGAACAGCGCGTTATTATTGCCACTGACAACGATGCCCAAGGTGAACTAATCGCTCAGCATATCAAAGCGCTAACTCCCACAGCTAAGCATGATCGGGTGCACATTAACGATTTATCGAAGGAAGGAATTGAGTTTGCAATCAATCGACCACTAGAGATTAACAACGCCCTCGCTAACGAAGGGGCATACCTAAGATTATTAAACTTAAAGCTATCAAAAATTGAACCGAGAGGGACATTAACCACCACCAGCATAACACTGGCTGACAGCTTTATTTCAAGAGGTCGATTGAATGAGCTAGACAACTATACCCTAAGAGTTGCTGGTGAGGAGTTCCATGTGCGCTTCCCAGAAAAGCTTGGCGGCAGTATTGAGCACACATTACTACCAGAGCCAGCTATCACAAGAAACATTACGCAGCTGTGTGCCGTTCAAAACATAATCAATACACACAACTCAATGCAATCCCTCTACGAATCTAGAAAGTTGTCTTACATCAGGACAGATTCACGAATTCTTCCGAATGTTAATGCTGTATATCAACATCATACTTCTAACGAAGTGCTCTCTGAAGCGCATTATGCCATACACAACTTGGCGCCATACCACTCTGATATCGAGAGATATGTGTTCAAAATAAACAACTCAGCCAAGTCAACCGACACTTCGGTCATTGAGTTACGAACTAGTATCGGCTCTATGCTTGCTATCAATGAGCGTTTAACCACGGAACCACTAAAACCAACAGCAGAGCTAATGTTGCACCTGTCTCTTGATGAGAACTCATACGCTTCAACGATTGGAAGGGCTTCGCATACATACGAACCCATGTTTTATAAAAATGGCTCATTTAAACCACGAACTGTCAATTCAATATACTACGAAGGCAGCAAGCATGTTCCTGAAATAGTTAACCACGGATTGAAGCATGTAATTAAGCATACCAACCCAATTTCTGAGCTTCACGTGTTAGAACAAGAAGATGTCGTACATAGAACGAATTTTGATCGCTCCCCTAGCATATCTTTTAGCCCCAACTCTGACTTAAGCCACTTCATGTAAAAAAGCCTCGGCTGAAGACCGAGGCTTTTGCGTTAAAGTTCCAAATATTAGCTATTTCGGAAGTCTCTGCAATATCTCATCAACGGTCAAAGCCGACCTATGCGCCGAACCATCGGACATTACGTAAAATGGAGTTCCTATAGTGGTGTACAGGTCAATTTCGTACTTATCTCGCATCAAGTTGTTCGTACAAACTCCGTCTTGAGGTACGTTTGCTGCCTCTTCAAGAGCCTTTACCTGGTACATGCGGTGACCTGACATTAATTTTTCAAATAGTTGCTTGCGATGCTCAGGGCTGTTAGCTCCGCAGTAAACAGCATTATAGTTTTGCCCAATGATCGACAAACCTTCTCCAAACGCTTTTGAACCATCAAATTTCGTGACAACTGGCTTGTAGTGAGCGCGACCGTATGGAGCTACACGTACAGTAATTCCCGCATCATTTAACTGACTGATATTCTCATGATCGCGTTGGCAGTACGCACAGGTGTAATCAGAAAACATTGTAATTACATCTTTTTCGTTTTCAGCACGGTAAACAATATACTTAGCATCATCTTGATATGGCACCTTTACCCCTGCAAAGAACTTCCCACATTGCTTTCTGTCATCCTCAGACATTGTGTAAAAAGCCTGACGAAGCTCGTTAAGACTATTTGGCTTTTTGAGTAGCGCGAGGCATTCTTGTTGCTTTGATATCGATTTCTTTTCAGATTGCGCTTTGTTAATTTGCTGCTGTATATCGCTAGGTGATATTGGAGTCTGTGGAGGCAATTGATCGACGTTCTGTGTTGGCAATCGCATCGCACGCATTGTGTTAGTATTTTCGTGTGTTTTAGTGGGTAACGCGGAAGGTTTACCGCTTCCATTCAGAAATGATTCAACCGATTCCAGTCGGGAGTTATCGATCATTTTTTGCTTATTATAAATAGCTTTAATCTCCTCTTTTATAACATTGCTGATGAGAACATTATCCGACAGTGTTATTACATCTCCAGAAATCAGAACACTCCCTGCACTATCCGTAAAATAAACATTATCTTCATAGGCTACATAGAATAGCTGGGTACCTTCTATTTGCTGCACAAAAACCGTCCGGTTTAATTTACTTTCAAGCGCTTGTGCTAACGATAAGCCAGAGTCATTAGATGCGGCCATCACACTCGATATTGAAGCCAGTAAAATGCCACTAGCCATTGTGAACTTTTTAAGCATATTCAACCTTTATTGTAAGCAATTTTGGTGATAGGGATGGAAGGCGCTCGTGTCACTTCATTGTTCGCGTCCATTTCTCGGATATGTACAAAGGAGCTATTATCTAGAGCGTCAATTAATGTTGGGCAACATGGAATCCGAAAGGAGAGTCGCTCAACAGCTTGATTAACAGATGTTGTTGTGCCGTAACTGGTTTTCTTGCTTGTGGTTTCTTCAACCTGAACATCATAGTTCAGGCATAAATACATTTTGTCAGAATCAACATTGTAAGACTGCCATTCAATTCTTACGAAACCATTCCATAGCATGCTCGGTATGCCGATATGCACATTCATGCCTTCAGTAAAAAAACCAAAATGACAAGCCAAGTATGATGATGCTGTAAGAGATCGGTTCGATAATTCCAGCTCGTTTTGTAGTAAAACGTATAGAGTTACATCCGGCCTATTTAGCAATTTGGCATAGACGGCAGGCTTATACAGCGGCGTTTTTCGTGTACGTGATGTCATTTGAGATATAAAAGCAAAATAACTATAATGAACAAATATACATCAAGTCACGAGAAATTGCGATGCTACAGGAACGAATGATTGCCCAGCTAAAGAAGGTGGCTAATTTAAAGGGATTCAATATCAACGGACTTATCTATAAGAAGCACCCAATAGATTCAGATTATGGCAATCCTGCTCTTGAAATGGATGTTTTGCTGCTCATGAACTGGCTTACCTTTAGTTATGGCCACTATATCGAGTCTGCCGTGTTGCTTCGAAAGGAAAATGCCCTCTATGTATACAACGAAACAGCGTTGACTGAAGACCAGATGACGGCAAACCGCGAGTATTACGAGTCTTATGGATTAACACCAGTCACCGAAAAACAAGAAGAGCTTTTTCTCGCATCAGCAATCATGGCGATGTTCGTGAACGGAGATGCACTTGTGGTTACCCCTGTAGAAATGAGAGACAGGCTTGTAGAAGTAGAACAAGGGGTTATGTGCTTGAGCGTAACCAAAACTCAATATGCAAAGGTATGCGCCCCAAATAGGAACGGCCTCGCCTCCCAACTTGATATTGACAAGAGTTTTGAAATAGCAGCCCATGAGTTGCAAACGGAGGTGCGTGATGAGATCGAACCGCTGTTATAAGAAAATAGTGTTGTTAGCGGCCCTATGTCTCCCACCAAATAGTCTGGCATTTTTTGGTGGAAGTCTTACCTATACAATTGTTGACCCTACTAGGGATATGAACTGGTACTTGAAAGAGGTCAAGGCTTACTTTATTGCAGCCGAACGGCGTTTAGCCGAGTTAGATAGAATGGTTTCCGATAGGTTGCAAACACTAATGGTAGTGCAGCAAGCTCAAGCCAACTCAAGCGCGAAAATAATTGCGACAACAACAGCCATTTCGTCCACTTCTAACCCAATCTCAGAAGAACACTATACCCCCACAACAACAGGCGCTGTTTGCGCCTCGATTAATACCTATAACAACTTACTAAACAACCCAAAAAACGATACGTCACGCATGTCAGCCTGTTATTTTTCGAGAGCGAAAGACAGTCTATCCGCTAAACGTATGTCAGATCGTTTTACGCAAGGAATCTATGCAGATGGCGCGTATTACAAAGAGGTTGTTAGCGAACTGGGGACTCCCAATGATAAGGAAATAATCTCAGCCATTGCCGAAGATATACAGTTTTACTCTAAAACTCTTACAGAGCACACACTACTTAACGAAGAGCAATTGGCTAGAGCTCAGAGAATATCAGATCTTGTATTCAACCAAGGAGTTGTACTTCCCCACCCCAAAAACATTGGACAAGAGGTTTTTCCAGAAAACGTAGCTACAAAATTCAACAAACAGTTTTTTAGCAATACCTACAAGGCTTTTATAGACAGAAACCTTCGCGACAGAGTATCCGTGGACGGTTTGTATGCCAAAGATACTCCGATCATTGAAGTACATCGTGACCAAAGGATGGTGGAAAGAGTCACAGATGCTGCCAATGCAGATCATGCAGCTGACGCTCAGAGATTGTTGGCATTGAACATATCAAAAAAATTATCCCATAACTTTAAGAGGCTCGAATTGGCATTGCGTAAGCAAAGTGAAGCAAGTCTCCGGATCAAACAATTTAAATGAGGTGACGTATGACTAGCAGTGATAACAGCAAACCTGAAGACTTATCAAATATGTCTGAAGAAGAACTCAAAAAAGAGAAAAAAACAGCTGAAGAAGAGTTAAAGCAAGAGCAAGAACAGCAACATGAGCTCATGAAGCAGTACCAGGGGTTGGTTGATAAAAGGCAAAGAGTTGACATGGAAGCAATTCTTGACGTCAAGCAGGCACCTGAACCAGTCCAGAATCAAAATAAGAGTCAACCTAATCAAGAAAAAACCGTTAACTCAAGCGTGGCTGCTGTGGCACTCTCTAGATACTTAAAGAGGAAAAAACCATCGGCTAAACCTAATGTCGCTTCTGTTGAAAGCAATAATCAACAGATTGAGAAGGCACTATCAACCCCTCAGAAAGGAAGTCAACTTGACCAACTTATTGAAAGCACTAAAAGCCATATAACCACCTTAAAGTCCAACACCGCTTCTGATAGCGATATCATGCAGGCTATGACGGCAATAGGGAAAAATGTAAAGCACATCGACCAAGCCATTGAGGCGCAGTTTAAAGGACTAGCCTTTAAGGACAAAAAGGAATTTGATAAAGGTCACAAGGCACTAGAACGTCAGCTAAAGAAAGTCGCAGGGCTCGGAAAGTCAATAGCTAGCGACGCCGTAAACTTGGAAATTCGTAATGCTATGATGCCGGATGGCAAAAAGCTGAATTTTCATGCTGTTGGTGAGCAGTTGCAAGGTGTTGCCGATAGTTTCAGATCTGGTCTTAAACAGCTTATAGACAAGCTTTCGCCGTCAAGTATTGGCATGAAAGTGGGAGCTTAGTATATGAGTGAAGCAGCAATATCATTAGTCGACCGCCTCCCAAATACCGACTTATATTCCGTACTAAGAACGCAACAGAAACACTCTATTTCCATGCGTTTTTTTGATGAGTTAAAGGGAAAGAGCTTAGAGGAAATCCTCGCACACCAACACATAGAGCTAGGTGATTCCCCTACGTTAGATAAACTTCTCATTTCTAATCATATACCACCAGGAAAGCAACTCCTTGCCTATTCAATATCAAGTGGTTACCCGTATTTATATGATCTTAGCGACATAAACGTATGCCGTCAGGTTGCATCCAACCCGGTACTAAAAGATACGTTAAACAAGATACATGCGTCCATTGCGATAGTTGAAAACGAGCCTTGCATTATTGCTGGTTCTCCTTCTGCGCTTCAATATCTGAATGAAAATGACACCAACCAATACTGCCCTATCAACAACTACTTTAAGGTTCACAATAGAAAAAAGCATTTGTTCTCTGGACAGCCTGAACACATAGAAAAGTTAAAGTTACAGATCAATCAGGTGAAACTCGAAGCTACGTACAATTTGACTGGAAGTGCAGAATTGCAACGAGCGTTTGAAAGTGCGATTGATTCATCATGCTATCAGTTTCAAATAGTAGTCACAAAAGACACAGGAAAACTCGTCAGAGTTAATGCAGCACACCCAGAAATTACTACAAAATTGACGGAAGTGTTGAGTAGTAGTAATTCGCTCTACATCTTAGGCATGATGGCGGCAACAGCAGACCATGCCCAGCAAAGTGGTGATGCATATGTATATGTGAAGTCGGAATTTGAAGGGACTAAGAAGTTTGCCTATTCGTGCTCAACTATCAACACAACTATCGCCTCTCTACACGAATTTACCCTGCGCCCAGTGTTGGGTGATACATATCAGAAAGACGTATCTTCGGCTAACGACAATATCTCTGCGCATCTTCGTTTGATTGGCGATGCCTGCAACAGAAATAAACCGATAGTTCTCCAATTAGCCAAAAACAATAATATGGCTAGGGCAATGTATGCGGCTATAACGCACATGATACATCAAGACGATATACCTCTTGCCTTAATAAACTCATGCCAGTTTGCGTATTCAGGAGACAAACTAATCGCGACTAAAATGTCTTCACTTGATTGCTTAAGTGGCTGTCTTCCCAGCACCCCCACCTTCTTTGGTGAGATAACAAGCAAAACTGATGTTGCGGTCATAGAGCAATGCATATCGAATATGGTGCAGATCATCGCCTTCACCAAAATACCATTAGAACAGCTACCTCACTCACTTCGACCCTACGTAACGACCCCCCAATAACAAGGAGTCCACATGTCTTCCTTAAGCATGAAACAATTTTTAGAAAACGTCCTAGCAGATAAATCAAACCGTATATTTGGGAGCATGGACGGCCAGTCTAGCGTTCGAATTCCTCAATTAATCCGTAGTAAAAATAACAATACTATCCTATTGTACAGCACAGATTTTAATGCTTTGCTGAATACAGGAAAGTTGAGCGTCAACCCTGTTCGTGCACAATTGCAAAACCTAAGCCGTGCTGCCATTACCTACTCCACATTCCAGAATCTAGGTTCAAAGCACGAGTTATCACAACGGTTAAATACATCTATTAACAATTTTTTTAATGGGAAAGGTGAGCACAAACGATTCAGTACTGCGCTGGAAAATGAGGTAAATAGTGTTTGGAAGGTTGTGTTCCAAGACAAAGACAGAGCGAAAGCGATCACCTCTGAAGCAAAAGAACTGCTAGATCGCGCAATTATTGAAATGAAGGCTGATGGAGAGCTAGAAGCTGGAAACATCACTGCCAACAAAGCATCTGAGTCGGCTAGCCTGTTTCTCGATTCATTCAGTGATAACTTAATTCATAGCAAAAACACACCTCTTACTAAAGCCAACGATATATCAGAGCTGTTCAGTAATAGTGCAGAACGAGTTCAAGAGTTTCTATCAAAAAGGTTTGGTAGTAGTAATACAAACCACTATTTACGCATGCTGCTACAAGAACAAGCTGGCGTAATTCAACCATACTGCGATGACATAAACGTAGACTTGTCACAGTTGGCCAGCGACATTCCATTTAGGGAGGAAAATGAACCACCATCTGACGCAAACAATATACCAAGCGCAAGGTACCGAAAAGCTCGAATCGATAGCAAGAAACCAGTAAGAGGGAAAGTTGCCGCCTATCTGCACCGAGACAACGAATTTGGACAATACGGCGTTTACCACCTAACTGTCGCTGTCACCAAGCATGACGGAAGTGACCACTATACAAACAGTGTCATTCTCTACTCACATATGGAAGACCCAAGCGATGGTCACTCTAAAAACGAACTGGTCGAATACCTCAAAGGCAAGGAAGAAGCTCGAACCTACTTTACACCAGAGCGCTACAGCCAATTTGTTGAAAATGAAAAGGCCAACGAAGAACGAAGAGCTAAGTTCGCCGAACAAGTACGTGCAGAGAATGCTGAAAAACGAGCGCAGGCGTTAGAAACATACAATACACTCTCTCCGGTTACTTCAGCTGAACAATTGATTCCAGGTTATTTCGGCAAGAAAGGGTTAGCTGAGCTCGCGGTAAAGCACATAAAGGGGTTACGAGTATCGGGTGACGGTGATGTGTGGCTACCACTAGGTAATGTTATAGAGCAAAATCTCTCTGTAGAGAACATCGAGGCATTTCAGAATTTACTAAGAGAAAAGCCGTCGTGGAGTGAAACAAACAAGCTTTTCGAAGGGCTGGGCGATGGATACAAAGAGAAATGCTCGGTAACGCTGGGGAACCCCCAAACAGCTTCAGTAATTGGGATTAGTGAAGGTGTTGCAAATGGACTTATTCAGTATGAGATGGCTCAAAGAAGAGGCATTGACCTTGCTATGGTCTGTAGCTTAGACGTAGGTAACATTACATCCTCAATAAAGAAAATTGTTGAAGAGCATCCCACCAAACCGATAGTTAATTTTGCGGATAACGATCTGTTCAATAGCAATCAAGAGAAGCGTTTTTTAAGGCACGAATTGGAAGCTCAAGGTAAGGAAGTAACCGGTAAGACTTTAAACATTGGCATCGATAAAGCTATCGAAATTCACCAAGCAATCAACCTTCCTTATGTGACGTACAACTTTTCCACCGATATCGAGGGCGTAAATCTAGAAGGTTATCAGCAAAACAATAAAGGTTCCGATATCGATGATCTGCTAAATGGTTATGCATCTCATCTTATGGAGCAGAAGATAGAGAACCCCAAACAAGTAGCTTGGGAAACCCTTGAAGCGTTAGTTGCAGAAAAAATCACAACTACACTTAAACATTCCGTAAGTCGGCATTGGACCATTGAGAACCAGCACAAATATGGCTGGTGCCCGTCTCTAGACAATTTGGAGCAGCAGAAGTTACCAAACTACTACCATATGCGCAGTCCTATTGCGGCAGCCCACGAGGTTTTCCAAGAAAAGTTTGGGTTGCACTATGAGGTCTATCAATCAATGGTACACACTGACAGTTGGTCCGTTCCAGGGGAGGTACAAATTGCTGAAGGCGAATCTCAAGAAGTAAAAGACTATTCAGCGGCTATAGATGCTTCAATGGAAAATGCTGAAAAGGGACTGGTCGAAGTTAATGCCAATCCAATTGAAACTGAACCAATGACCGAGCTTGATGAAGGTATTGAGCATTTACTATCACCTGTTATTGAAGAAGATAAGTTACTGATAGAGAAAAAAATTGCGGTCGTTACCAGGAAAATAGACAATCTCACAAAGAACGCAGAAAAATACCCTGCTGCAAACTTCGAAGAGCGCCTGGCCAAAAACAATGCGGAGCTATCCAAACTTACCGACGAACGGAATCGGTTGTTTGGTGTCAGTGCAGGGCATGTTGATGAAGTAAGGTCTGTTAGCGATTATTACGATAGAGCTATTACCGCACCTAGCGATCCATTAAGTGGCTCATTCCAAAAAGAAATCCCAAATGAAGATCTAGTATTCGAAAGTATTGAAGACGCCGAAATAAGCAGCCCTTCAGACGAGCCAACCAAATCAATATTGAACAGTGTTTTTAACCAAACATATGATGACGAGGACAATATTAAAACATCCGCAATTGAGCAAGATGGTATTTCTGCGGATGGAAGTTGGACAGATGACATCATTATCGATGCAGAGCAATTTAACAATGAACACGAGGTTGACCCAGCTTATCAAGAGTATTTAGAAGAAGAGATGTCTGATTTCCATCAAAGCGAGGGACAACCAAGCGCTGAAGAAATAGAGCCCCATACGGCTGTTAACGAAGTGGGAAGTTTAGTCGACCCAAGTAGTTCGAAATGGTTTAAGTGGAAGCCATTAGATAACGTAAATGACTACGTGGATTCTCTAGAGAAATTCCCCCCCTTAGTTAATAAGAACGAAGAGGTTTCGAAATACAGCACCCAGCCACCTCTAGTGTCTGCGTCTAATACATTTGAAGGCTCTACCTATAAACTTGTAAACCATGGCTTATGGGACGCTTGGAAACCCGCTCGTGAGATAACCTTGAATACACTACTGGTCAACGGGCAAATTTCCCCTATCCGTGTCACTGCGACCAATCCAAAGCAAGATGAGTTTAGAGCCATTAGAGAGCAACTCCTTCGCGGAGTAAGTGACCTTCAATCAGCCGCATCTAATCCAATTAGTGTCGAGCAATTAATGGATAAAAAGCCCTCCAGTGACGACCTGGCTACGAAAGATAGGGTTGAGCATAATCTTTCAAAGATTAGTCCCGATCAACTTGTGTCCTTGTTTGAGCGCGTGTTGAACCAAATGAATGAGTCGCACCAGAAGACGCTTTCTACCGTTACGGATATAACCAAACAAGTGTTAGAGCAGCAAGCTTTAATGCAACTGCATATTACGGAACTGACAGAGCAAGTTTCAAGGCTCACTGAGAAAGTGGCAGTTAATTTCAACAGCCAACCATCAACGGAAACTGAGGTTAAGAACGAAGTAGAACCACAGCAGAACAAAGAAAGCTTGATCAATGAAATCATGGAAATTCGAAAAGAAACGCGTGACCAGGCAGAAATTAACGAGCGCATCCGGAATAAAATTACAGAGGCCACGAGTAAACCTGTAGCGCCGTCTCAATTGAAAAATGTAGTAGGCAAGAACGGCATGGAAACGCCAAACATACAGACAGGTGAACCAGTTTCTAAAAATAACTATGAGCATCTTGTAGAACAGATGAAGCAGCACCAAAATGCATTACGCACTACTCAGTTCTCTGAAATAGGCAACGACATTAAGGCACTCCTGCATCAGGCTATCAGTGAGAAAACTAATGTAACCTTGGACTCTATAACGGAAAGCCCGACTAAACAGGTCAATGCGATCAATTCAGTACTTAAAGACATATTGGGTAATAATGGAACGCGCCCGAGAGGACTACATATATCAGCTGCGATTAGCTCTGTGATGAGAAACGGCGTTAGCGAATCAATTCCTAATAGTGCAGTTAGCGCATATGTATTTGCTGAATTTACCGGCAACTACGAAGACCCTATAGGCAGAATTGCAAAGGAATTGATTTCTGGTGAAAAAACAACTGACACCTACTTTGAAGAGTGTAAGGCGATTCTAGGAAATCAATTTGAATTCAGAATGGGCGAAGAATATAAGGAGCACACTGAGCGATCCATGCAAGAGTATCATCAAACGCAGAACCATCAGTCTCCTCCAATACCCGATTACGAAAATCAACCTACTATCTAGAAAAAAGCCTCCGACTTGGAGGCTTTTTTTTCATCTCAGAGTTACCTTTTAACGATAGAGAAAGGGTGATGCTCTACACACTCTTTGAATAAACGCCGTAAGTTGTGGTAGCCAGATACTAGCCTTTTATCATTTGATAATGAAAAATCACCAATCAATGAAGCGCAGTAAGAATCCACAAATCTAATCATTTCATCATGCGTCACGATGACACCTACCTTAAAGGTACTCAAGTAATCGTATATAGCGATATGAGCTCGATATTGACCTGGTTTAATGGCTAACCTAGCTCTCTCTTCTAATAGCCTCGAAACTTCGCTAGAGTGCGTTTCGTACTCTGTGTAAGGACTACTTGCGTAAACTAGCTTCAACTCCAACTCTAGAACGTCTAATACATCATGCCATTTTTCTATTCGATCATTTAAGTGTTCTACTGATACAGAGTTCTGTTTTTCACCCTGAGACTGAAGATAGTTAATATAAGCAACGTTTGACGCGATTTGAAACTTAGCCCTCTTCAACTCAGATTTCAACCAATTCTCACAACTTCTAAAGTGGGTTGTGGTCAAAAGCTCACGCCTATCTGAAATGTACTCGTCATGATCTCTTAATGATTCATCGACTAGAAGGTCGGATAGATTATTAACCTTACTCCACTTTTTCTTGAACGCTGAAAATAGAATTTTAAAACGAGACTTAAGTTCTCCATCATCTTCCGTATGAACCACATTTTCGTTATATAACTCATCAGTTATGTGGTCATAGTCAGGCCGGATATACGACCCACTATAATTTTGCTTCTTCTCGGAATTAGTCTCAGATACAGAGTAACCTTGTTCCGTTTTTTCAAAAAAACCATCTGGATTATTCAAGGCTTCATTAAGTTTGCTTTTCATAACGAAAGCATACTTTTCAAGTAAAACCTGCGTTCTCTCTTCAATACTAAGCTGGCTGTTAAAACCACCCTCGGAACTTATGTATTCCAGAAGCACAGAAGGCGCGATACTATACTCACGCTCTATATCAACAAACACTTTGTCAGAGAGAGTGAAAAAGCCATCACTCTCTTGAACAAAATCGAAGGAAGAAACCAGTTGCTTGGTTCTCTCCGAAGACAATGAATCAAACGATAGATACTCCAAAATCACAGAACTAGAAATTACACGATTAGTTTCCTTCGTTTTTCTAATTGATTTAAATCGTAAGATTCGAATTAAAAACTCTGGTACATCATCGTAGCTACACTGACCCACTACCGAGAGATATTTGTACATAAACTCGTAAGCTGAACTTTCTGAAATAGATTCATGAATACCGTAATTCACATGACGACCAACGCCGTATTTTTCAATACAGATTGAGCTCACGTAATCATGAAGACTGCTTTTATCGAGTTTTAAATCCTTAATGAGTTCGCCATTAAGATGCAATACCAAATCGAAAACAAGCTGAAAGTCTACAATACCAATGAGGCGACCAAGTGTTTCACAATAACGCACAATGGAATCAGAAAGATTTTTAAAATCCTTAACTCTATCGTTCACGCATACAGACTTAATAGATGGTCGGCTATTACGCTCATAACGCTCACCATTAGCGTCTTTATCTCTGTTAGATTTAGAAATCAGCAATGAGGACACAACACCAGGCTCAATAAAACAGTCGAATAAAAATTCCACCGCCCTTTGCGAAATAGGATGAAGAACCACCCCTTCCTTAATGAGAACCTGATTGATTTCATTTAGCGTCATTGGTAGTCGAGATTGAATGTCTTTCAAGACATCAATATCCGAAAATGGTGCACTAAGATTATTTTTAATGAAAGGAGAGAACTGCGTGACTATTCTAGAAATCGATGCTGATGTTATATGAAAAGTTTCACTTTGCTCCACATCACAAGGTAAAAACTCTTTTGGTATTGATTCGAGAACACTTTGATAACTATGTTGCTCGGAGGAGAAAAAACCCAAATAAGAAAGCGTTAAATAAATATCAAAACGTAGCTTGTCATTAATATCATATTTAACTCGCTTATAATCACTTTCGTTTACAAAGTCAGTATCAATAGCAGATGCTACCAAAAATCCTACTGCGTTTTTATTGTAAATATTAAGCATAAATAAATATTTCAGCCACTAGATAACTACTACGAATTATAGCACATGTAAGTCATAAATTAAATCTCACTACAAATGCTATATAAGGCAAACACATTTATCTGAATAAGAAACTAATAAAAATAAAATAAGGTACGATTATTAATATATTTTCCTTGGATTATTTAATAAAAGAAAATGGGCAAAAAAACTCGTACATTTAAAAATATATATTATTAAATATTTATTAAATAATTTATAAATATCTATTAGATAGTATTTATAAATGGTAATTTATCATAAAAATGACTAACATGCAAACTAAAAGTTATAAGTATGGGTGAAACGGCCAATAGTGTTATAAGGAAAACGTCTTATTAGAAAAAAAGTCACCTGAGAACAGAATTGAAAGCAAAAAAAAGTAGCACCTAATTTGGTGCTACTTTTGTAATAAAACAATTAAGCACTAGCTGGAGAGTGCATTTACGGCATCTGTAATTGACTTGTTATGAGACTTAATATCACTAAACTTTGAAGCTAGCTCTTTAATCTGTTTTAGGATAAGAGGATTTAGCTCTATCGACGTTTGATTTTCATCATCAATACGAGAGCCTAACGCCATTATCAATTCGACACTACTATCAACCTGAGACTTAGATGGAGTGCGTAATTTAGTCGATTGCTTTGCAGCTCGTTTTGTTGTCTCACCTTTCTCAGACGAATTAACAGCAGCGTCATTCCGCGTAGAAATATTAGAATCCTGTGATTCTGAATCTGGGATTGATAGTTGATGTTCGTGCAGAGCGTTATTTTCAACTGTAACGGATTCCGATGCTGGAACATTTGTATTGTTATGCGCAGGAATAGAAACCTCTTGAGCTTCAATTAAGATATAACCCATACCTTTATCAGCTCCATGTTCGCGCATAATACGACCAACGCGAGATGAAGAAATTTTACCTTCATCGATCAACTTAAGCGCCTTCTCTGGCGCAAGAAGTAAGTGCAATGCATTGCTGATGTATGAAAGGGGTTTGCCTGTTTCGCGGGAAATGTCAGAACGTGACATCCCCTCATCAAGCATGCGTTGAAATGTACGCGCCGCTTGAATTGGCTTCAGCTTCAAATTCTGTGAAGAGTTAAATGCTCTTACCAGTTTTTGTTTTTCTGTTCCCTTAAATAAGCTCATTCGATGGAGGCCATCATGTTTCCCTTCATCCACCAGCTCTTTAATCGCAAGGTAGGTATGATGACCATCAATTGTAGAAAGCATAGGAACACCATCAACAAAAATAGGCTCAACTTCAATTGGGTCAACAGGACCACCACCAGCAATTACACGCTTAATTTCAGCTACATTGTCAGGACAAATATCGCGGATATTCCATTCAGGTGTGTAGTGAATACTGGCAATGTTACCTATAAATTCACCAGTGGCCTTTTTCAATTGTTGGCCAGCCTTTAGCTGTAATTCCTTAGGGAAAGCAGAGATTGAAGTTGCTTTAGTGATAACTGGATTGGTGTTAGCCATGTGGCCTCCTTAACTATATAGAATGTTATTGTTAACTGACCTTATTAATATAGCACACCTGTATATTTGCACAAAGGTTTTTCTGCAAAACCTGCCCCACCAGCCCAAACTAGAATGCCCCCTAGAAGCGCTTTTTTGAAAATCACGTCTTATTAGAAATAAAGGATTGGAAAGCGAGACACACAAACGTCAATGGAATGTTTGAGAGTATTAGATTGCGCGATTGTTTTTGAAGTAGATTTAAGATACGGGAGGGACGTTTTAGTAAGAAACAAAAAAGGCCAGCACTATTGCTGACCTTTTCACTTGGGTATCGCTAAGTTAAACCTGCCACACTTTCTTATTGTTTATTAGGCTTGAGACATGATTTTCACGTCCCAGAATGACGTCAGCGCGATTGTGTATGTTGCGTTCCTGAACTTTGTAATGTGTGGCATGTGCTGTCAATGCATTATACATTGCCCAGTAATTACGGCCTAAATCCTTAACGTGGTTTTCATATAGATCGCACATCATGGAAAACTTTTTAATGTTCATGCGTCCGTTTTCAAGCGTGTACTGCGCGAGTATATTGTCAGATACCTTTTGTGTTAGTGGTGTGGAAATCATCTTTTTCCAGTATTCACCAAGCTGCTCAAAAGACTTAACACTAGTGGTAAGTCTGTTTTGAATGTTGCCCAGCTGAATATTCCCAGAATGTCTTTGATTAAGGTTTAAAAACTTAGAACCTGACACCATTCCATTCAAGCACACGATTCGAAAGCCACCCACTTGAAGTGAAAAGTTAGCACTCCCGTCATAGCTATTAATGACAACAATGCGCATTAGTACATCAGAACCATCGACATTAACACTGTGATTTGGAAAGACGTATTGACGAATTGTTTTTCCGCCCTTAGCGACACAGCTATCTGTAATATGCATACCATCAACATCAAGAATCCCTTTCCTACCGAGTTCGTTGATAGCCTCATTAACCATGTCATAAGCGATACTGTTTTTTAATAACGCGTACTTACTTCCATGAACTTTAATAATACGAGATTCAGCAATATCAAAGACACACTGCTCACCATTATCAATAATGCCGTCTTTAAGAAAAGAACAAAGGGGGCGAAGTTCTACATCAAAAAATATGTTGGAGTTGGTACGATTATCAACGCATAGATTGCGCCAGTTACTCTCATTGGCGAAGTTATTAAAATTCATATGTGCTGTTTCTGGTGTTAATACAGGGGTAATAACATTAAGTGCGCCCATGGCGACCTCCTTTAATATAACATTTGTTAACTGACACAAATATTATAGCGCAAAATACATTAGTATTCTCGAATTTATTCGCGTTGTTTACTTCACCAAAAACCTGCCCCCACCAGCATATTTTAGAGAATCAGTGTCTTCTTAGAACATCTTTTGAAGGGGATACGAATGAGATTGGATGCACGGATTGAGTTTGCGTTAATGCAATTAAGTACGCCGCTATCAAGCGGCGTAATGTTATTGAACTGTCATATCATCCCTATGTGGGTGAATTAAAATAAGGTTGCTTGGCTGCATAGAACGCCTCTCTGGTAATAGTACCACCCCCACACAATGACGCCGCTCGTACACCACTAAAAGAGAAATGTTTACGTAGGTTATCATCCGTAACTTTTTGAATAGCGAAGGTTGGCAATATGCTTGCTGACATTCCTCCTTTGACTGTTCCACCAGCTCTGCGCCCCTGACCACTAAGACAGCAAACAGAAATAATCGCATAAAAGTGCTCGTCGTTTCTCTGATGTAAGGGCGGTAAATGTCTATTCTCATCTTTGCGCAGTTGTCCTTCCCAGTATTTACACCGTTCTGAACAATAATGTTTTCGCCCTTCTGTGGTGTTATTACACTTGCGGTGTTTACAGTTACCCATGATTGACACTCTCCATTGAATCGCCACGGCAATAGCGGGATGACAGCGGCAAGTAAACTTTGGCTAACCACCAGTGTGTAAATCGGCTTAATAATCCCAAGCTCTCAGTATTAGGTTGTTGAGGCTCAGCAATGCAGCTATTAGGTATCGACAGGCTCTCACCCGTAAGAAATGGAATAGAGGTGCACGTCACATCCGCTAGTGGTAATGGTGCTGTATCGAGAATAAGCGCATCCGGATCCAGTCTGTGAATAGGTATTGTTCTATCAAAAAGGTAGTAATGACTTCCATCTGAATAGACGATTATGGCATCGTTCGTAGGAATATCCACCAGCACAGCACGGTAATATCCTTGTTCTAATGTTGCACGTGATTTCATACCGGTTATTCCTCGCTGGTGGTTGGTTTAGTTGCTGACCTATTACGGGCAAATATAGAAAGGGGGCGCTGCGTTAAGTAGCAGTAGACTGCAAGTGCGGTAGTGATAAATACGACATACACACCACATATCGCTAGCTGTAAATTAGTGCTATTAATACTTAGCTTTGTGAGCTCCAGTGAAACCAATAGACAGGCATTAAATCCAACTGATACATATAGGTCATTAGTCCTGATCGACAACCAAGCGGGTAAACAGTAAAACAATACGACAGCCAATGCAGACAGTAAGCCAAACTGTGTACCAAACGACCACGCCAAATAAACCGCAGACATTAGCGCTACAGCCAATATTAAGAGGTTAGTACGAAGGAATGAGATCATAACGTCACCTCATTTGCTGCATAAGTGGGATTGATTAAGCTAGGGGTGCGACCTTTATACAGGCGAACGAACACTTTGATGCAATGGCCATGGTCAGCCTGGTATTGTTCCGCATACTCTGGCAAACCCGCTATTACAAACGCCGCCCCACTTCGGCAGAATTGCAGATCTGCCAATCGTGGGAAATGATGTTTTAGCTCTACATAAGCATGTTTGTACGCTGGAGATTCAAACCCCGTTTTAGGCTTATTGGTTGCATAAGTGTGGCTAGCAGCAACAAAGGCAATAAAGCCAAGTAGTGCTGTAAAAAATATGATTAGTTTTTTCATGATTCCATCCAATGACGTAAGTAGTAGCAAGTAAATTGCTATAGGTCTGTGCCGCCTACCTGCTGACTACCTAAATAAACATCCCACTGGGTATCTGCACCGTAAGCTCTCGCATAAGCAACGCAGTAGGCGTGCATTAACGTATGTGTCCATCCTGTGAGTGGAGCTTCATACGTCTCACCCCCAATTAACAGTGGTTCGTGTTCATTGCCTTGCAACAAGTCGTGTTCCCTGCCGTCCTTAGCCTCACCTAAGTAGAATGGGCTAATACTGGCTTGTGGTTTTGTCGCTACACAGCGGCGGCTACAAATGTCATCGATACAATTCTTGCAAGGCATAATGAATCCCTCGGGCGAGTTAGCGGTTAATGAAGTGGGGTATTTAGCTCTTCGAGCTTATCTAGCCAGATGGCCTCTTCATTGCTGTTTGGTTCGAACGGGCAAACGCTGTTTGCGTTAAAGTCCAAGACTGCCATTTCCTGAATGTTTTCGATTGACTGGATGGTCATGTGAGTGAGTTGCTTGATTTCCATAGTGCTCTCCGTGTTTGTTTTGTTAACTGACCATATAAATATAGCACAAAACGAATGATGAGCAAATAAATGTAAGCTAATTTGGGGTATTAATATTGATGTGTGGGTCGGTAAAATCAGGCATTAGATTCGTTAATACCTGCCTCAGTGTCATACTGTGATGTTGTTGATAAATAGTTTTGTAATAAAACCTACCAGATACGCCTAAAGCTGGTGGCGTACCAAACAAGTGGCCTTATTAACCTTCTTCAAGTGCTCGATACGAACTAGGTAGAACGTCATCCATACCGCTTAGATGAAGCGTGACTCCGCGTGTCACCTTATACACCGGAACTTCAAATGCTTTCTTAGCATCTTCAAAAGACACAAATGAAAGGTGACAATTATGGATAGTAAGGTTTTTGCAAGTTCTCCCTTCCCCTTGCTCAACTGAAATAGATGCCACTCTTCCACCATTTAACGAAATACTCTCGTTTACGTTATTCTTCCCCGCGCGGCAAAACCAACCGAGATTTAACTGAGGTTTAGGCGCTTCATTTGGTTTAAAAGCGTTAGTGTCGACTTCAATAGATGCAGTAATCATTGTCATAGCTCGTTCCCTCGTCTTTCCGTTGTTTGCTGTGAATAGTCTTAGTGCTGCGCTCGATAGCTCAAGCGCAGCGGCTAAAACTACTCCTCTTCGTTACTTGGACAGTCTTCGTCTGGACATGCCGAATACTCGGGCAAATCGTCAAACTCGCGGCCGCACTCTTTACAAACACCGTTAGCATCTATCATGGCTTTCTCCTTCTTTCCGTCCTAGTTATGCCCGTTGTTCTGGCTTGTGTTGTGTACCACCAAAATTGAGTCGGTTGTATGTTTCTTTTAAAGCATCCTCGTTGAATGTGTGAGTGATACGTTTAGGGAAGCTAGTCTTTTTAAAACGTGCTTGTTCTCGCTTATTCAGCTCCGAATAGCGTTTTCCAAATACTGAGAATTCATCATTTAGAGCGTATGCACAAATGGCTTCAATACGTTGCTGACCATCAATTACGATGTCTGAGTTTTCCACCAGCACATTACCTTCCATATCCCACTCATTTACGATGTATGAACCGATATCAAAGCCCAACCAAATGGATTCAATAAGTTTGATTTTTTGTTCTCTGCTCCAACAAAGATCACGCTGCCATTTAGGTACAGGGAAGCGTCCTACAAATCGAACAGCCCACGGGTAGTCCTTCTGGTCATATCCTGCGGTTCGTAAAACTTCTTCAATATCTGACTGCATTAGTCGCGTATGGATTATTGGCTGCGGCATATTCATAGATAGTCTTTCCGTGATGTTTGTGGTAGTAGGTTTATCGGATGCCCCACCAGCAAAGAGAGAGCATCGAATAAGACTACTGGATTAATCTAAATGGGTATTCATTGAACTTTTTGAGAGCACAAGCTAGCTCTTCAGGGACTTCCAAAGAAGAAGCTTCATAAATCATGTCGTCATCCCACCAATCATCACCTTGTTCATATAGCTCCCTAGTTAGCGGTTCATTGTGTGTCTCACCGCACAATGCATCATATTCAGCGTCAGCTTCACTAGCGGCCTCTCTGAACGATTCAACCGATTTTTCATATCCTCCGAAGCGAATAGTTACTGTGACTAAGAAAATTTTCTTCGTTGATGATGCGCTCATAACTGGCTCCTGTCTTTCCGTTATAGATTGCGTTTATATACTTATCCGCGAACTAGCGCATAGCCTGAAGCAGTCACTTCACCATCTTTGACTTCATAGCTGATTTCGCAATACAAAATGATGTGAGCTATCGTAGGTTTTTGATTTATGTATTCCATTGCTTGTTCGTAAGTTTCGGACTGTCCCATTTTGACTTTTCTTTCAGCAATTTCATGCGCCAAATCTGGGCTGAAATAGGACACTTGCAAATGCGGCTCTATCTCTACATCACCGAATTTGCATGAAGCATTCGCAACTGAGGTGAGTAGACAAAGCGTGAGTGCTGTTATGATTGATGTAAATTTCATAGTGTCTTTCCGTCCTGATTAAGAAAAAATAAATCCGCTTAGATTTCTCGCCACCAGCGCCATCACTCCACAAAGGACTGCAATTACAATTAGGTGGTATGTGAACTTAATATTTAACCCACATGCGTGGAGAAGTATTCCTGTCGCCGCAGCTACAGAGTAACCCCAAAGGTCTAACGGGTTGGTGTTCGTCATTAATGCCAATTGCTCTCTAAAAACGGCTGATAAAACAACCAAGCTTAGTACCAACAGCACTTGGACTGAATGTGGTCGCTTAATCTCAATACCTAGTACTTTCATGATGTCTTTCCGTTACGTTGGTGGTTTTGCTAGAAAACTTACCAGATGCGCCTCACTCGGCTGGTGGCGCATCGAGTAAATCAGCTAAAACCATTGGCATTTCTAAAACGAGCCACACCTTTGTCAGTCCAGCTCACTAAGTATTTTGCTCGAACGTTAACTAAACCCTCTTTATGTGCCTGTTCAATGAGAGACTTTTGCTCATCATTTGGCGATGTTACATAAGAAGAAAACGCCGCCATTGCTGGCTGAATCTGTTTTACTTGGTTATCTGAAAGCATTCTCATGCACTCCTGTGTTTCCGTTTGTTCTTGATTAAGTTGATAGTGTAATTATAATAATTACATCCTTTATGTCAATATTATAATTACATCAAATAAAAAAGATATTAAATAACAACGAAATAGCAGATACACATCTGGCTCTTTATGGATTAGAAAATGACAATCAACTCGCAATTCATTTGGGTGTTGAACGGCAGCAAATTAGACAGTTCAGAAATGCGTCACAAGTCCGACTTCCTCAGACGATAATGACAGAACTGCTTTCAAGAGTTGGTTTCAAGCCAGTAATTGATGAATAGTGCTGATAAGGTTCACAGCCAATGCAGAGAGTTTATTTCTCGGATGCGTGCTTGTTGAATGCAGACGTAGAAAATTGTAGTGCTTGCGTCACTATGTCCGAGCACTCTTGCCATTTGTTCTAAACTGACCCCAGATATCACTGAATTGGTAACAAGACTGTTTTCACATCGAGAAGTGCTATTTCGGTAACGCGCAGTGCTGCATGACTTAAAGCGATTGAACAGGCTTTGGCTTGTCCATGTTGGATTGCTTTACAGGAACGTAGAACGCGATTAATTTGGTTAGGTTGAAGTGAACTGGCTTTGCTCATTGTCAGTAATCTCCGTGTTATTGGGGAAATACAGACAATGGCAATTAACGCCCTGCCTACTTAGTGTAGTCCATGCAGGGGCAGACTTTCACGGAAAGCTGAATTCGGATTGTGTCAGTTAGTGCAATACACACTTTAATCCCGAATCGACCTAATTTGATAAAGTTTTTTTGCAAAACCACCAGCGTATATTTAAGCCCTAATTAGCATGTTTTAGAAAATCATGTCCTGAACATTTTCATCCTGGTGGGATTCATAAATGAATAGTGCTGTACCTGGTTTGATATCACTAATGGCGTGTTTGGAATGGATATTGAGTGCTAAAGGTCTTGTGTCCATCATGTGGCGGCATCGCTATCCTTCATATCTATGGATGCGCCACACACTCCAGTCTTTAAGTTGCTTTGTTAGTTCGTTTAGTAATGAGCTCTGTCTGGGGTTAAGCAGCGGCAAAACTAGCTAAATTGAGCACTAACTGCGTTGTATGCCGTTTCAAGCCCCTCCAAGTAAGCTTCACATTTAACGTCAATACCTGCGGCGAAATGACCGAGTATCATCGACTCAATCCCATCGACCGCACAATTGAACTCCGCGTTCTCCTCTGTTTCTGGTAGTTCTTTTAAATCAGTGCTGATAGCGCATCCTTTTTTATCATCCTCCGAGTTGTATGAAATGATGATTCCATACACATGCAGCTCTAATGTTTTCATTGTGTTGGTGTCCCGCTTCTATCTGTTGTCGTATTGGTATTAGCAGTGCAATCGATTAATCCAAGCCTTTGTGGAGTTCGGTGAGTTGGTCTATAAAGCTGCCAACACCACATTTGGTGTAAGCGCTGTAATCAAAATAGACGTTCTCACCTCCAATTAGAAAAGTGATTTTGAGATCGGATTTGGTAGCAACTCCTTCACAAGTCGTTGTGTCAAACATTACGTGAAATCCCCTTTCCACCAGCTCAATAATGTTTTGATGAACTGGGGTGATATGGGTGCGCTGTAATTCAGATAATAGTTTGTTAGTAACTCTTTGCATTATGGTCTACTTTCCATTTGCTAGGGGGCAGTTAAAGAATGCCTGCCATTTCTCGCCAATCCCCTTCATGTAACACGTCACCATCAATAGCAAGCTCTACAACTTGAGTGCTACCACTCCAGTTAAGTTCAAGGACTTCACCATCCCACTCATCCCCTTCTTCACGATCACCATTCCTGATGTCATCAAGGTATGAATTAATGAGTTCTTGGTTCTCTCTATTGGCATCAGCTAATGTCGGATAAAGATCTGGAAGGGGTTTGTGGTCTTCACCTGTTGAGCCAATGGCATATCCACCACCAAGTAAGCGTGTTGCCACTGTAAAGAACTTCCCAGCAGAACAAGCCTCTTCCCATTCTGTGGTTCGCCCATGGAAATCCAATACATCTTGAAGTGTTGCGTTAAAAATTGTCATTAGTCCTTTCCTTGTAAAAAGTAGCGTTGTCGGATACACCCTACGGGAGCGTCGAATAAGGCCGCTAGTCGAGTTCGACAACGAAACCGGAGTTATCTAGATCGACATCTAAAGAGCATTTACGAGCGAACCACCCTCCACAATTTGTGTGAATGTGCTCAATCAACTGCTTATCTGTAATTTCAATTATTCCCGACTCTATTGCAGGGTAATTTTCAGGAGTAAAGCCAAACTGAAAATACACGTTATCAGCCAGTTTCTTGAAAAAGCACATATTAGTGCATTCTGATGAAACAAATAGGTTGGCTCCTCTCTCATCAAGGTTGCTTACGTATTTGTATAACACTTCTGTTTCTACAGTATTCATAACATGTCATCCCCCTTATCTAAGGCTCAGTTATTTACGCTCTTAGAGTTATTGGGGGTTCACGATTCAATTGCATATGGGACATGGTCGCCATCTGCTACCCAGTCATGATCGCCATAATCATCAAAGTGCTTGGCGATGCCCCCTGAATCAATCTCAAACTTCAACCCGCATTCATGACAACGTTTATCATCTTCCACCATTTCAATGACTACCTTCGTGGCTGAAATGTCATCAGGTGTTAGCGCACCATTCACACGCTGGTTTTCAATAGCGGTCGCTAAGTTCTCTTTCAATGAGGATTCACAAATGATCTGGTCTTCTGTGTCAGTTTCGTAAGCAATGGTGAGTGAAAAAGTGAGTTCTTTGTCCATAATTCCTTTCCGTACGTTCATGGTTTTGTTGAATGCTCCACCAGCGGGGGCTACCAATCTCTATCCTTATTCCTGCACCCATGCCACTCCATAACCTCTAACCTCATCATGGCCTTTGTATGGCAGTGACTTGCCGCAACCGCACGTTACAGTTTCAGACTCTTGCCAATGCAAACAATCAGCTTGCTGCTCTGTAAGCTTTTCATCGCGACCGCAAGTGCATTTGATGTGTAGTTTTTCCATTGCTATTCCCTTAGATGTCTTGATTAAATATTTGAGTGGCCATTGAGCTGGTGGCCTCCCTGTGTTCGTTCCTAGCAGCGCGACAATCATTAGCGCTCATGTTTATACATACAGCCCCAAGACTATCTCCCCCAAGTTGCTCTCGGTGGTCAACGTATAACGCGTTATCGAGTTCCGTGAATTCAATCACTTCACCATTAGGAAGAGCAATGTAGGTGCTATTGTTGTCTGATTGAATGGCTAATGACTTAAGCAAATTAGACATGGCTGACCGCCTTTAGAAGTCCTAGTGAAAATACGTGCTTTGATTTCATGGTTCCCCTCCTTTTCGACTTAATAAATGTAATTGTAATAATGACACTAGCGATGTCAATAAAATAATTACATTAAATTGAGTATTTTTGCTTAACAATAACTTTAAATGCGGTACAATAATTCGGTCAGTTAACATTAATCAGGAATACATCTATGCAGAACACAGCTCAAATCTTTGACTTGAATGCAAAGCGCATCGAAAAGCAGGCAGAACAAACTGTTTCCCAACTGTTGGTGAATATGGATTTACCAAACCTTTCCTGCGATGCTCTTAAAAGCGTCCTAACCATGACACAATCAATTGTGTATATCTCTGGAGGTGTCGAATATGGCGAGCCCCGAGTAGTTCGACAAGCTGAACCCGAGCAGCTCATTTACGCAGCAAGCAACCAACTATTTCAATATGAGATGTTTGATGACCGCATCCGTGTAACGTTTGACGGTGAGTACACGTATGATCTCTATCTGGATGAGCATCATATTGGTGACTTGAATATATTAGCGCTGGTAAAAAGCGCTCTTGATACTGAAAGTGAAGTGCGCTCAACCCAAAACCAAATTCACCAAAGGAAGTTAATGGCCGGATTTGAAGCATCAATGTTTTAGGCAGCCTAACAACGAAAAGACCGCTATAAGATATATGGCGGTCTTTTACTATGTGATGGGCAGAAGTGAGGGGGTGTTTAGATTTCAGTATGGAGCATGAAATCCTATCGTTGGGTAAACGAATCACTAAACTAGCTTTCACTCCAATGTTAGATAATTCAGTTTTTCAAGAAAACCAGCTAGATATCCGCGCTGGTGGCGTTTAGTGAATCAACTTACCTTCTTCATTGGTTGTTGTTACAAGCCAGTACCCAGACTCTTCAAAGTCATTATGAGCATTGATCGCTAACTTCTCGTTAACCTCGCTTTCATATACATACTCTGCAATGCCATTCGCATAATCTGATTCGGTTTTGTAAGCAGTTACCTTTAGCTGTCTAGTCATAAGTCTTAATTGCCTTAGTAGTTGTTCGTTTTTTTGCAAAACGTACCAGATGCGCCTCAATCGACTGGTGGCGCATCGAGTAAGTTAGCTCTCAATTTAATTCCGAGAATGAGGCAGCGTTACCAAGTTTCTTTTGGGAACTATTGTCAATCACTACCGAATCTCTAGTGACCCCAGCCTTACCAATAAGATTTTTAACCGCTTTGTGCTGACCTTCGTAGCCAAATACATAAATGCTACTTGGTTGAGTAGAGGTGTTAACAATACCGCTAACTCCTCCCTCAGCCACACGTTCCGTGGTATCTCCATTTAGAAAGAAACCTAATTGGTCTTTGCCCCATACTGAACTATTCATTTGTTTACCTCGTATTTCGGTGGGATGTTAGTTGATAATAAGTTAGCTGAGTTCAATTCGTTTAAAGACAACTGAACACCCATCATTGCGCTCTACTTTATCTCCACTTTCCGTAATCAGTGGGTCGCTCATGCATCGGTGAATGTTCAAGCGTAAATCTGTTTTCGGGTCACAACATTGTTTACGCCAATCGCAATGTGTACAGATATTTGGGTAATCTCCCGTTGGATTAGTAAGCTCGCTTTTAAGTACTGCATAAAAGCCTGTTGGTGCTTCATTTGCATCAATTGTCTTAGATTGAGCTGTCATATTTCTGCCTCTCTATTTCCTTTGTAATTGGCGTAACCGCTGCGCTCAACCACCAGCGAGCGCAGCGCTTAGACCAACTCTAAATAGTCATTTCACGTAAAAATGTTTGAGCTAGCTCCCTAGCGCGGCTCCTAGACACATGGCGATCAACTGAAATTGGATTGTCCATAGGCCAGCCGCTTCGGCAAGTGACTGTCCAACGTTTGTCTTTTGGCATAAAACGACGACATTCTAGGGTGATGCTAGGCTTAACAAGACACTCATCGTTAACTACTTTAGTGATGCTTGAAAATGTTGCCATGGTGCTCTCCTTTGTTGTTTCCGTTAGCTTTCGATTAAGTTGATTGTGTAATTATAACAATTACACGCCACATGTATATAAAACAATTACAAAAACAAGAGAGATTAGGATTGACTTGCCAGGACTGAATGTCACTCTTTAAAACCTCAACGTCTTCTTATAAAAAAGATTTAAAACGCGAAAGTTCAATCACAGCCAAACCCAAAAATAAACCAATATAATCAATAAGTTAACAAATATATCAATTGCAATTACCACCCTAAAAAGGACAGACTAGACCCCGTTAAATAACGCGCTCACTGCGACCTAGAGCGCCAACAATCAAACGAGGTAATATTATGTCTACTAATGCAATGGTTAAGCTTCTGAAGAGCGAGCAGGCCGATTTTGAGTACTACCCAACTACACCGGAAATGCTCCAAGCGATACGAGATGATCTGTGGAAAATTCATTGCCCATACAATCGCGAAGATGACTATTTGTCATGCTCAGTATTGGACTGTGGGGCGGGTGACGGCTCTGCACTGGCCACGCTGACCAAGGGGAAAAAATACGCGATTGAAAAATCTAAACCGCTTCTTAATGCGATGCATAAGGATGTATTTGTTGTTGGGACTGATTTTACCCAAAACACGCTGATAGATAAGAAAGTCGATGTAGTATTTAGCAATCCGCCATATAGTACATATGCGCAGTGGTGTGAGAAAATCATAACTGAGGCTAACGCAGAGGTGATCTATTTGGTCATCCCTCAACGCTGGGTAAACAACGAAAGCATTTCGCTAGCACTAGAAAGCCGACAAGCCCAAACGACCGTTATCTATTCGGGTAACTTCTTAAATGCTGATCGCCAGGCACGAGCTTTCATCGATATCGTTAAAGTTGATTTGGCATACAAACGCCGCAGCACACATTATTCACCCACTCTGAAGGTGGAGCCCTTTTCTTTATGGTTCAGCAAGCACTTCAAAGTATCCGCCAACAAGTCAAAGCGTTCAGAATGGCAAAAACAAAAGCAAGACTTAGCTAATGCACAGCAGAACGTGAGCAACTCTCAGCAGTTAATCAAAGATGAGGGCTTAGTAAAGACACTTGAAACCCTGTATTTTCGGGATATGGAGGAGCTCATGAATACATATCTAAAGCTGAACGAGTTAGACGCCGATCTGCTTAACGAACTGGATGTGAGTATTGAATCCGTACAGGGTGCATTAGAGCTGAAAATCAATTCACTTAAGGATTTCTATTGGAAAGAACTATTCAATAACCTTGGGGTCATCACCGATAAGCTGGCAACCAAAAGCCGCGAACGTATGCTTGAAACATTAACCAAACACACTCACGTTGATTTTAACGCAGAGAACGCGCACGCCATTGTCATTTGGAGCATTAAGAATGCCAATGAATACTTTGATTCTCAGTTGGTTGAGCTGGTGGAGTACATGACAGAAAAAGCAAATGTTCAATTATACAAATCGAATGCAAATACATTTGGTGATGAACAGTGGCGCTACTGTCGCAAACCTGACGGCCTTGATCGTTATAAGCTGGATTATCGCGTTGTTGTCACACGAACGGGAGGGATTCAGGTTACAGAGTGGGCACATGAACGCACTGACCATAATTTAACAGCATCGTGCGCTAACTTCTTTAGCGATCTTTTAACCGTAGCCGCTAACTTGGGCTTTGATACGAGCATAACCGATGCCGCAAAGGCTCGGGAGTGGCAAAGCAACAAGAAGCAAGAATTTAAATACTACAACCACACACTAGGCCGCGAGGTAGTGCTATTTGAAGCCAAGGCGTTTAAAAATGGCAATGCGCACGTCAAATTTAATCAAGATTTCATCATGCGACTGAATGTTGAGTTTGGCCGCTTGCGTGGCTGGGTGAAGAATACCGAACAGGCATGCAATGAATTAAACATCACACCAGAACAGGCCGCGACCTGCTTTAAGGCTAACTTGCAGCTAACTAATAATAGCGTTCCTTTACTACTAGCCGCATAACATCAAGACCACCAGCTTTAAGCCCTCCAAATCTTGGGGGCTTTTTTATGCTTTCAAGCACCCCAAAAACCACGTTTTAGAAAAAAACGTCTTATTTATAAATCAAAACTGCCATTCAGAGGGTCGGACGATTGTAAAGTTAAGCGACTGATAAATATATACATATTAACATTTACACTGTCATTATATACAGTAACAATGACCGTTCGATGCATACGCTCACTGCGACTTAGAGCGAACAATTAAGCGAGATACATATCATGAACATTACGGAAGCCATTCAATATCATACCGACAACAGCGCAGCTTTGGAGATTGACAAACGCTATACACTTGCACTTGAGAAGATTGATGAGTTGTCAGACTCGCCAGTAGTCCAGAATGAAAACGAATACCTATCTCAGTTAAAGGTGAAGGAATTCCTATGCGCCTTGTCGTGTTATACCAGTAAAACAAAACACCCTCTAAATGATCGTGTTTGGGAACTGGAGTCGGTTTATGGCATAGCTCTTTCAAAGTACAACAAGCGTAGCCTGATAAAAAACAAGGACATCAAGTATCTTGCCAAGTACCTATCTTGGCCGTATTTCTACACTAAAGTGATAGATCACCAGCAAGCACTAAAAGCAGCTGCCGCTTATGGAATACTACGCAAAAATATTTCGGAGAATTCAGACGGTTCTACGCGCACAGAGCTCTATGTTATTGGACTTCACTATAAAGTTGGAGATAACACCTTCTCGGTAGATTCACGAGGTCGTGAGCATCGACGTTATATTAAAACCATGGGAAGGCAGGCACTTCCGGTGGTTGTTCCTCATGATGAATACAAGCTCTTTATAGAAAGGGAAAAAGAAGCGGTGTCGCGCATTCCAGAGTTACATAACTCATTCTATGTTACTTATGTAGGAGATGGAAAAGGCTGCATACGAGCAATTCCAATGAGCAACACTGAACGGAATTTCATCATACAAACCTACCCAGCTCATTAGGAGGCGATCATGAACATTAACCAGCATCTTACGAAACTGTTCGGCATTATAACTAACCGCCTACAACAATGTGTTTTTAATAAGCTGAAGCAACTGCACGCCTTGCTAGACTCCAAAGTGGCTGATACCTATGTCGTTTGGTGTCCAAGTGAACTAAGTGCTTATATCAGTGAAGGTTCGGATTCCTATGAAGTCCTTTTGCGAGCAGAGCAACAATTTGGTGTCTGCATATCTTCATGCGTAACCACCATCGATATCGAGACGATCATGACGATGGTTTACACAGCAACAGACATGCAGTGTAAGTACCACAAAGTAAGCTAATCCTGTCATTCGCCCACTGCGACCTAGGGCGCTAAACAATTAAACGAGGACATTATGAAACTACTTACGAAACTGTTCGGTATTATAACTAACCGCCTACAACAATGTGTTTTCAATAAACTGAAGGAGCTTCATGCCCTGCTAGATTCCAAAGTGGCTGATACCTATGTCGTTTGGTGTCCTGAGAAAATCAGTGAGTATACCAGTGGAGATTCGAACTCGTATGAAGCACTTTTGGAAGCAGAAGCAAAACTTAATGGCTCCATATCTTCATACGTTACCACCACCAATATCGAGATGATTATGGAGATGGTTTACAACGAAACAAACATCCCCTGTACGTATCACAAAATAAACTAATCCTGTCATTCGCCCACTGCGACCTAGGGCGCTAAACAATCGAACGAGGACATTATGAAAAAACTTATACTTAACGTTAGCTGCATTGATGCTAGCTACAACGACACACCTGACCATTTCATTATTGAGTTAAACGCTCAGCAAATAGAACACATCAAAAAGCTAAGCTCAATCGTGAAAGAGCAGGAAGCTTTGTCTATTAGAACCTTGGATTTTTCTGGGGAATATTTTTCATCCTTAACACTAGATTCATTCAATGGCTCTCATGTAGTGGAGGATTTGACAGAGACCGCGATTGAAAAATCGAACGATGATTCAGGATTGGTTGAGATGCCCTGTCTTGTAGTGTCAGAAAACGAGTTTGAGTTCACATGCATTCCCAAGCACTGCGGTGACTCTGAAGCATGTAGAACCGACAGTGTAGCGATCAAAGAACTTGACACACATTCAACCTATTGCGCGGTCACACTGTAGTTTTTCAGAAAAACCACCAGCAGTGTTTTGCTGGTGGCAATCCTTTCCCATCACTTCCTATTCAACCACTCTTTATGTAATTATTATATTGACACTCCACATGTAAATAATATAATTACACAAGGTTACAAATGTAGGGATATCACTATGGATACTCAAACTCACGTTATTGGCGCTAAAGTCTCATGTAAAACTCGACACGTTAATGATCGCCATATTCGCACTGTTACATTCGAGAGAACTCAGCTTAATTGTGAATATAGCGGTCAGGCCGTTGCTTGCGGCAAGGTTCGTGAAGAGCTGAACAAGCTAGGATTCAAAAGCACTTGGTCACTTATTAAGTGGATTAAAGAAGCCTGAACTTAGACCAACTACTGCTACTGGATAATGAAAGCAGATCGCTACGCGAATTTGGTGATTGATTACGCTGTTTGTAATGAATGTGTCAACATCGAATTTAATGATTGTTTTACTGTGCAATGGAATTAGAAATGTTACCTAAAAGACAAGAAAAACTAGTATCAGTTTCAGATGAAGCTGCAACTCAAGACGCCGAGGCGTTGAAGCTGGAGAATGGAGTGTTTTTCGACATCGAAAACGAAGATACTTACCCACCTGAGTACACATTCGTTGTAATCAATTTACTACCAAATGTCCCAGTTTATTTCGATAGAGAGCAGAATACATGGTGGACGGCCACCATATCGAAGGGGGATAAGGACATATATGGATTTAATGATCTGTATCATTACGAGAGTGATGTGGAAATTTTTTGGCAGCCAATAGAGTTTAAAAAAGCCGATGTTCTTTTTATTCCTGCTGGAGAATAACGACTAAAAAGCGCACAACATGACCAACATCTTAAACTGACCTGACGACAATGTAAGTCAGGTCAACGAATCTGAGTATGATTATCAGGTTCACACTGAACTAAAACACACCTCCATTTTTGCATTCACCGGAAACACCACAAGCCTTGTTGGATTTGGTAAGAGAAATGAAAATCCGCTTATCCAGAAAAACCACCAGCAAAAATGCCACGCTGGTGGATCACCTCCCCAAACACACGCTTTAGAAAAAAACGTCTTATTGGAAAAAAGATACCGACCTTTCAGGAAAACTTCCCTGGTTTGTCTGTCCCGCCGTTTCGCGCACTGAATCAGCAGTCCCACTTAACAAATCGTGCCTTACGCCAATTAAGTCAATCGCCAGTTAGATACAGTCTCAGTTTATCAAAGCGAGAAATGTAAATAATCCAAAGGGGGATGCATGGGTGGCCACGTCATACTAAGAATGATAACAACTCAACAAGTTAACTTAATTCACGAGGTTCTGAGTGCTTATATGAGCCAAGATATTTTAACTGTAGGTAATGCCATTTTTCACGTGGACGCCTATACAGAGCAAAATATGGATCAGTTTAAGAACGACAACAAGAATATGCACAATGCAGTCAACTATCCGATCACAACTAGCCAAGCTGCGTTTTATCTTGGCATGATCGAGAATGATGACTTAATTCCCCAGGAAGGGAGCCGAGAACAACTCCCGCCACATTTCTACATCTATTTTCCTAAGAGTTTTCTTGAAAAACCATGTATGGCCGCAAATTATGTGGAAACCAATGCCGATTTGAAACCCTTAACCCCTAAGCTCAACGTGCTAAAATCCATTATAGCCACATCAGAACATCGCAAAAATATCGGACTCTCTGAGGTTCAATGTTTGAATAACTACAATCGCACAATTGATGGTGTAAATGGCTCTAGAAAAACAACGTATGCCGAGAAGCTCGCTAAGTTGAAGGAGCTTAACACTGCTGACATTACATTTGAGGTGTACAGTATCAATTATAAGTATTGCAATCTTATCTCTGACGCGGAAGGAACACCCTCAGCTGAACTGAAGGAGTTTTACGATGAGCTCTTGGAAGGTGGTACGGAGATTAAGCGCGTAAAAACAGATCCAAAGGAAAGCCTGCCTAGTCTGTATGTCATGAATTGGCAGGAATAAGAATGAAGCAAGGTGAGAGTGAGAGTAATCCCACTCCTTCGGTCAAAGAAATGGGACACTAGAAGTTTCAGGACATTCACCACCGCTCATTGGTGTTCCTTCTGACTCTGGCTGCTCACTTTTGCAACTGGGGCAAGGTGAAAGCTCGGGCAAGTTTTCATATTCACTGCCACATTTTGTACAAAAACCAAGCTCATTAATCATTGTGCCCTTTTCCTTATTTGACCGATTAAAAGTCATTTCGATATGCGTTATCGCGCTCGATACTCAAATGCTCTTTAAACTCTTTCATGCTTGGCTGTGAATCTAAATGAGCTTTCATTTCATCAACAGCAAAGGCAAAACCACTACTATGTGCAGCGTCAACGACTTGCATTAAGTTGGTCAGCACCTTCCTTAATCCGTTAAGATCTAGTTCCCCACCATCAAGCAAGGAAACTTCAAAGTGACTTAAAAACTCTACTTGTTGACTGTCACTTGTAGCGCTTGAAAATAGAATGTAATTTCCATCATTGATATAGCCAAAGTCAGCATGTGTAATTTCATCAAGCAACCAATGCTTATCCGTCCAAGGCCAATCCACATGGCAGAATCGCTTTGTGGACCATTTCAAGTGTTTGGCTTTCTTCGACTCCGCAGGAGGTGTCGGAAAATATTTAACTGAAACATTCCCAAAGACTGCTGACAGCTCTCTATCTGTTATATGATTTCCATTCGTTGCCATTACACTTCCTCCGTTACACTCTTTCGTCATTATCAAACTGCTAATCAGTGGCCTAACTATTTCTATTAGGTATTCTTAGCGATACCCTGCCCTTAATGCTCCCCATTCAATTCTGCACTTGGCATCATTATCGTTAGCTATTGCATGATTCATTTGATACCTAGAATTGTGTTCGCTATTGGACTGACTTAATTGCTGAAGAGCTACATGCTACACACTGACCGTTGTTGTCGGCCTGCAACGCTTGGTAGCTTTCAGTGTGGTAATGCACCATACAGTTATGACATTGATAAAGGCCCAGGCTCTCATCAAGTGCTGCCCCAGTTAATGCATCATGGAGTTCTGCTAGGCTCTGTGTCTGGTTCCTAAACTGAATCTTGCTATGCATACTATTTCCTTGGCCTGTAATTGATGTAAAGCCACCAAAGACAGTTACTAGTTAAGCTAACATGTGTAATTATAACAATTACATCAGAGAACTCAATATTTTTATGACCATAATACAGCTCTACTCTGATCTAATATCGCGGCAACCCTTTATTTTAACTACCAAACCTTTGGATATCTGTAATCCATTATCTAAACAATCAGGACAAAGAAAGACGTCATTCTTTACAAGCCAACCATCTAACTTAATACTTCTTACTACCATGAGCTCAGTATCCCCTCTATGCGAAATATTTGTCGTATGGCAACCATCACATTGAGGTATTATTTCCGTAACGTATCCCATTTAACTAATCCTAATTTTACTGCAATCAACATAATTTATGATCGGACTTGTCTTCAGAAAACACCCAACCTTTAGGAAAGCCCATAATCCTGTGACAGTAAGCAAGTGATAAGCCACCCTGAGTAATTCCGTACTCTGTTTGAAAGAGGCCAGCATACCCACCTTGACTACCAGGGCGCTTTGTTCTGCTTTTGCCAGAGCATAGATTATTACCTTCTTTGCGAAAGAGCGTGGGAAAGAGCTTATTTTTAAGTTCTGGGTTGCTAGATAGAAGATCAATGTTCTTGTTCCGTTCTCTAGCGTAATAGGTGCCACTAAAGACCGCGCCATTTCTTGAAACATCTTCATCGTGATTGAATGGCATCACCGTACCTTCAGGCATTGACGCAAATAAGTTGGGTTGAACTGGTGAAGACTCTAAGCGCACAATTTGACAAAAAATAAGCTCTGGAAGTTTAACGATAAGTGAATCCCCTAGTGCATTAAGAGAAAGAGATCGCCATTTAATCGACTTGGGGTCTTCATCGAGCATATGTCGCCTAACATAGTCGCTATCCACTTCGTCTTTTGTACGACAATGCCACGTCCACGAGCCCGACTGAATTCTATTCACATAGCGCTCAAGTTCATGAAAAGCGCTTTCACCTGATCGAGCTAGCGCAGTATCTGGTTGCGCACCAACAATGATCGCTCGGCTACGAAGCTGGGGGTAGCCTAATGCCGCGCCGCTAACGACCTGCCACTCTATGTGGGAGTAACCCTGTTCCATCATTTTATCGATAAGCCATGCTCCCCCCATCCCCGCTTTAAAGAAGTCCTCAGTACACTCTACAAGTACATAGTCTGGCACTAGAGTTTCAATGATACGCGCAGCTTCCGTGACTAAACCCGATTGCTCACCATGCATTCCTACGCGCCAAAAATTAGCTCGGCTAACATCACGACATGGAATAGAGAAAGACATCATGTTTGGGCACTCGATCACCCCTTCCATGAAATCTTCGAGTGATGCAAACTCGATATCGTAATGCTCACTTGGCACGGAATCTTCTTCAAAGCTTGAGCTGTTACGCTTTGGCTGACGATTAGCCTGACAACTGGATAGAAAACTGGGGAGCTCTTGGTTTGGCTCTGAAAGGTTTTCGAGCGCATACGGGATTTCTTTCAGCGGTTTCGCAAAGTAACGAATATCGCCAAAGTTACTGCAATTAAAGTGCTTAGATAAAACGTGGTCACGAAACCCGTCATACTCTACGTGTCCGGTTATTTCAATGCCATTACGCTGAGCTCCAAGCGAGAAAGAACCTATGCCCGCAAAGCAGTCTATGAGTGTCAAATTAGACATCATTATACTCCATCCATTATTTCTTTGATCGCTCTAAATCGAGCAACTCCTTTATGCGTCCCACTCGCAAGGTACTTGTATCGAATAAGGCAACTAAGCTGCTTTGCACCATTCCCAGTCCAATGCGGCGAGATGTTCAGATAAGAGCAGCTTCGTGCAATAGCTTGCATCTTCGACCCATAAGGTGCCATCCACTTCAAATACTGCTATAGGTGTCCAACCTTCTTGAGCACTACCGTTACACTCACGGCAAAAATACAAACCTGCCATAGTTGGTGCTTTTTTAGTTGGTTGAGTTAGTCGCATTCAGCTGTCCTTGTTGTTTCCGTCAATTTGACAGGTAGAGAGCGGGTGGTCTTCACGCCACTTATCTAAAGCAGCAACGGTTTCGTCATAATTGACTTGCTCCCAAAAACCCTCTTCGTAAGCCAGAGGGTGCTCAAGAGTTGCGTTTAAGTCTGCGCTTATCTCCTCAAACTCCGATTCTGATTTGATTACAATTTTGGTCATGTTTCAGCACCTATCTTCTTGTGACGTGGGTGAATGTTACAGGTTGTACACTTGCGTATTTCGAATGGTTACAATCAAGTTGATATGTGTAATTATAATAATTACAAAATCAATGTCAATGTTTTAATTACATTAAGTGCAGTATTGCCCTGCACTTAATTCGATTGTCAAAGAGGTTTTTCTGAAAAACTCGGGAATGCAAATAGGAGGCAGACGAAGTATCGCGGTGATTGGTGAGCGTGGTGAAGAAAGCTAGCTGCTTTCTGTGTAATACCGTTCATACCAAAGAACCCCACCATCAATCAGCACCTGGTCGATGGCTTTATCTCTCAGAGATTGGTTCAGAGCTCTAATAGTGTAAGAAACAAACTCCTTGTCACATTCGTGCGGCTCGTACTTAATTTCAATCTCAGCACAGTATTTTACAGCCATGTTTTTCCTCCTGTTAAAGATAAGGGCATCGTCACTCTTCGATTACTGCGATTTCATGTTCATCGGTGATGTATACGCGAACGCTAGACTTATCTTCAAACCTGTAAATGCTATATTCGCTAGCTTCCCGAACTGTGTCTGCCCAATCTAACGCCGCCTCAAAAGCTTCCAGAGCTTGGCCATCGTTAAACATTCTCAAAACCTTTTGGGCAGTTGTATTTTTTTCTGTACTCATTGCTATGAATGCTCATTAATACATCAATACCTGTAATTATAATAATTACAAAAAAGGTGTCAATATAATAATTACATCAAGATGTATATGAAGGCGTTACTGTGTGGTTTGAAGTGGGACGGTGGTGAACTACTATCGTTTTTCTAAAAAACCTTAGCCAATTAACCCGAGCTGGTGGCTATCCCAGTTAAAAAAAGCCACTCGGATTAAAGTGTGACAAATCCGACATGGCGATTTAAGTGAAGTGCTGGACGATTGACTTGCTCAAATTGAAGCCAACTGGCTTCTGTCATTGTCTGTAAGTTGGGAAACCGAAGATAGTAACAATGTAAGCCCTGCCTAAGCAGTATAAGCCAGAAAGGGATAGGATCTGACTGGAGGCATTAGAAGTGCGCTCTAACTTCCTCAATCATTTTCTGTTTCTTGTTGTACTGGCTGACGCTGCGACTGAGGTGTTGAACAGTGGTATCAGTGATTTCAGCAACACGGCTTGCCGGAACTTGGTGGACAATACGTAGCTCTAGTTGTTTTTGGGTATTATTGTTTGGCTGGTACTGATACAGAGCAAGAATAAGCTCGAAGTGCTTTTGAGTACCAGGCTGACCAGATGAAAGAAATTGGTTTAATGCGATAATCCCATTGTACGAGGACAGCAAAGTGTCACGCCCTGTTCGCACGTAACGCTTGAAATCAAAAGGCTCATCCATCGCGTCGATTACCCCATCCTGCTCATCTATTCCATGGTTTAAGAACAAATCTTTTACTATCTCTGCGACCTTGGCATTACGCGGTTTCCTAGACAGTCGTTGTAGTTGTTCAAATTGGACATCAGTTAACATGGTTATACCTAGCATTTTTAACTAGCAGCCCTAAGCGCCGCTAATCGATCTTGTTTTTCTTGCGATAGGGTCATGATTGTACTGGTACGACACTCAAGAGTAACGACATTTCTCAATGCTTGGTCATAATTCACTTCTTGCAGCGTGGAAGCTAACGAGCGAGCCGTTGAATGCAAGTTCGCGATGGCAGAATCGTAGCAAGTTGCTGCAATGTGCTTGTCTCTTGCGCCAACCCCTTTTGATGCCGCCAGAACGTTACTCAGTCCCATCTCAGTTAGAAAGCGGTTACGAGTAGCACCAACGGCTAAATATGCCTCAACAATTGGCGTAACCAAGCTTTCATCAAGAAATTCCATGTTACCCATGCCATCATCAACAAAATCTGAAACGTCAGTGTTTTGCTGAGTCCCCACCAAACAATCCACAATCGTCGCGCATCGTGCTTGCAGTGAGCTTTCCACCAGCGTTAGCTTACTCTTGTATGTATTAAACACGGATGTCATGGCGGTAAGATCTGCTTTCAGAACTGCCAGTTCACTCGCTGTTGTTACCAGTTTAAGTAGCTCTTTGAAGTTTGATGCTACCGGACTAAACTCACTCACCCACATTTGATTCACGCAGCCTCTAAGTGATGGTGAAGGTTTGTTTGCAAGTCCCTGATGCGAAGCATGTATCGCCATCGCAAAAGCTTGCTCTTCATAATGCGACAAGAACTCAATGACTCGTCGACAAATGATGCTCGCATGAGATCCCGGCAATTGAGTGTTCAATTTAAACTGTAACTCTGCTCTCTTGATATTACGAACTTTGCGCACAGCCAGTAGCTGATTGGCTTTTTGACTACGGTGCTCAGTCATTGAGATAACATGACTTGCGTTTAGTACATCGTGGTAGTTGCGGTCTGACAGGTTATACAGATGCGAGGCGTGGAAGATTTCAGTTCTAACCAATGATTGGTTCACGTACTCCTGAAATCGCGGAGCCATACTCAGGCCAGAATTTTTCATCAGCGAGTGAAATACGCCTGTTCCTGTATACTTTCTTGCGCCCAAGCGATTAGTGAACCCTTCTCGTACGTAAGCATCATGACGGGCAATAGCAGTTGACCAGTGCTTTTTCATGAAAACGTTGAACTTCTTGCTTTCAAAATCCATTGATACTGCTAACCCCTGAACAAAATCAGCGTCCATGTTGTAATCGTACAATGAGAAATGCTGCGCTCTGGTTTCTTTGTTATCCGGTAGCCAGTAGCCGACTTGGGTTTGATGCTGCTCTACCAGCAATGGGACGACTGACGGGTTGTAATCTTGCAAACTCGTGCGACCAGCGGTAAATACCCCATCCTTTTGTTTGTTGCGCTTACGCTTAGTAAATCGCATACCGGTTTCTTTTCGACTGCGAGCGTGCGCACTTACACCACTAAAGGCTGTGGTGAACTCTTTAGCAAAAGGCAGCTCTGCATGAAATTCAATCTCAAACATACCATCAAGCTTAACGACATCGGCAAGAACGGCATCGCTTGTGATGTTGTACTGAGTACTTATCTTGGCCAGCTCAGTTTGTGCCTTTTTTTGCGCCAGTGTCAGCAGCTCTTGATACGCTGCTGAGCCTTCAACAAGATTAAGCTTGCCAGAGGAGGTGGCTTTATTAACGGTTAGCTTGTGATTAGTTCCATCAGTTGCAAGCTTTACTTTTACCACCAGCGTATTCACAGGGCGCAATCTGTCACGGTGAATTAGGTCGTGGCCCAAGTCACGCAGCAAAGGTGCCATATGGTGTGAAGTGGATTTGGTGAAGTTCAGTGGCATCCAGTGTGCCAGTTCATCTATTTGGCTAATGTTCGAGTCGAACTTTTTCGCCGGAGCAAACAGCTGGAACACCAGTGCATCAGGCACCTCCTTGTTCAAAACCTTGGTATCGTCCCACTCAAGCAACCCTTGTTTAGCACGAAGCGCATTTAGTTCAGCGTTAAGCGGTGGCAGAGGTTTTCGGTGCCCGTTTTGTACATTGTCTAAGATTTTCATCGGACGATAAGGGGCCGCTTTTACGCCATGCAAAGACCAAAGTGCAGATAACATCACGGCGTGTTGCTCGGTGAACAACTCAAGCATTGGCTTCTCGCTCATTCTTGATACATAAGCATCCACGTAATCCAGCTTTACATCCTCTCGCAGTGTTGGGTCGCTTTGGATATCCATCACACCCACATCAGTTGAGACATTGCCATTATTTAGGTTGGACACAAAGTCAGCATGGATCTGACGGTGCTTTTCGGTGATTTGCGCTGCCTGATACAGTATGTTTTCCAGGATGGTTGCTTTAAGCACATTCGGTTGAAGGTATACATTGGAAGTCACGCTACAGGTAGCACGAGGATGGAAAGCGCGGTTATTAACATTCAGTGAGGTTCTGAAAAGGTAATCACGAAGACGCAGCACATCGTCACCAAAGCGAGCCCAACGAGGGTATTGCAGCATCTCTTTGCCAGAATGGTCTTCACTGACCATACCGCATGTTTGACAGCCGTAACGTGCAACTCCGCCACAGGAGCCACTTTCTCCAACCTGACACACATCGTTTGAACCCTCCCCGTATATCGCCAACAAAAGGCCGAAGTTCTTACCGTAGCAAGGGATATGTAAACCAGAAGGCATTTTCTTCATTGGAGTATCACCAGCGTGGTTCAAACAGTCAATGACATCGCGGGTTGTCCAGTTAGCGATAGGTGCAAAACGGTGGTAGCCATATCCCTCCCCTTCACTCCGGATCTGTTCAATCAGACTATCAGCGGTAAGGTCAGCTTCACCACGCTTGCTCATATTGGACTTTCTACGAGTTGATTCATCGATACGCACACCACTGAGGTTGGCCCACTTTCCGTTTCGGTACTCTTCAGGCAGATACTGGCGGGTTTCTTCCAGAGCGCGTTTCCCTACTTCGACTTTCCATAAGCTGCTGCAATCGGCTTTTCGTCCTGACGCTGAGGAAGTGAACAGTTTCTGGGAACCAGCATAAAGCACCATCAAATGCTGATGCATTGGCGGCGATACCAGTTTGAGATGAAGATTGATGCCATGCGCTTCACACAGGTCACGCACTTGCTGATGCGCAAACGGTACATACATCTGAATATTGCTAGGCTCAAGAAGTGTATCCACTGTGACCACCACCAGCGGCCTGTCGGCTTCGATATCTTCATTGTCTAAGCATCGGCGCATCGCCTCGATAGCCGCATTTACTACTACGCTCGAATCCTTCCCAGTTGAATACCCACAATGAAAAATTATGCCCTCTTTGAGCAGCTTCATTAGCTCAGCAACTAAAGATTCAAACTTGTTGTAGCTAGATTCAGCTATCTGGTAGTTCAGAGATGTCAGATCAAAAAAGTTCATAGTGGGTCGCCCTAGTGAATTAATGGTTAACATATTAACATCGTTACTAGGCATTTCAACCCTTATTATTTAGTCACAAAACAACAGAAACATCTTTATATAAATAGAAGTAAGGAAAATAAAAACTTCTTGATTAACGTTTCAACACCCCTTAATATCAAGTTAACAATTTAACATCGCCACAAGACGAGATATCACTATGACGACTGACACAAAGACAACCGAGAACTGCATCCTGGAAAACAAAAAGATTACCGCGAATGAGTCGGTGCAGCTGTTGTGCATTACAGGTAGCGAGGGCATTGGTGATACACATCTCGGTAAAGTGAGTTTTGCGCAATACTGCGCGATTACATCGATAGAGAGCGCCGAGCTGGACGAGAAACAACGTATGCAGCGCTTGGTTCAGAGCAGTCGAGCAAAAGGCGTAACGGACTATCTGGTTGAGCGTAATAACACGGTATTCCCAGAAGCGGTGCTGGTGGTTGGAAGTGAAGCAGTGATTACCCCTGTTAACGCTCCGATCAGTAAGCAGGAAAATGGCACCTCTCTATCGCTTGTAGAGATTGGTCCGGAGGTGGACAGGTTTATCGTAGATGGTCAAGGTAGACGACTAGGGATTGAGAATGCGCTAGCTCTAAAAGAGTCTCTTGCTGGCAATCATCTGGATTTGAAAGTGGTTCAGGTTGCTACCGAAGTCATCTACGACTCAGCTAGCTTTGTTCGCCAGATCTTTAGCGATTTCCACCTCAATTTACGCAAGCCCTCAAAATCACAGTCAATTTATTTTGACAGCGAATGCCCGTTGTACGTGTTTACAACAGAACTGATGACCATTGTTGACCGCATGGGAGTTCCACTGTCGAGGGCGGTGGCAGTTGAGGGCAGACTCAGCCAAGGCCAATTTATGAACATGGCTACCTTGTCCGATTTCGTCTGCGGCTTCATCGGGGATACACCCGCGAGAGTCAAAAAGCTCCTAGCAGACAGTACGAAATACGACTACTACCTACTCGAAGTCGCTCGCTTTATCGAGTGTTTGTACGCGCAGTTTCCGTATGAGTCACTACTCTCCGCTAACAAGGACGTATGGAAGGAAGCCATTGATACCAATCTCTCTTGCTGCGTTATTGGACTCAAAGCGCTGGCGATGGTCGGCAATAGTCTGCATGTGGATGCTCAACTGTCTGGTAAGGATGATTTCGATGCTAGGCCACTGGCAAAACTCGCAGAACTGCCGTTTGCTGACAGAGAAGATCCGCTATGGCTAAACAGTCAGATATACCAGCGTATTGATAACAAGGTGAAAATAGTGAAAGGGAGCGAACGCCGCCTTGCTCGTTTGCTGTGCACCCAACTGCGAATTATCGCCTCTGAATACTGTAACCGATAGGAGTGAAGACGATGGTAGAGCAACTCGATTTAAAGGCCGAGCAGTGCCCGCACGTAATGTCCATAGTTCGAACCGCTCTACTTCGAGCGGTGGAGGCTGGCTTTACAGGTCAGGTCCAAATTCGAACCATTGAAGTTTCAGTGCCAGAAAAGCTTCAGGCTTTTGTCGCCTCAATGGATAACAAGGTATCCGTTCAAGTGGTTACCAGTTGCAAACTCGATGAGACGCGCCGCGCTCAGCTGCTGGCAACCGAAGATATCAGTGAGTCGCAATTAAGCCGTGTTCAAAGCGAGCAGTTCATTAACGTAGAAATTCATTAGCAATGGGGATAGCTTCAAGCTATAAGCATGTGCTTTCTATTGCAGCGAAAGTCCTTGTATAATAGCCCACCTCAAAAACATGGATTTAGGAAAGATAGCTTATGGATTTTGTGACTAGTGCGCTTCTTGGTGGTGCCCTTTACGACCTTGTTAAGTCGACAATTAAACCAACAGCTGCGTACGTTAAGGCCGCATTGGATAATTTGGCCAAGCTAGATGATAACGTTGCAGCTGCTATTGCCAAGGAGCTTGATAAGCGAGAGTTCAAAGAGGCCGAATCCAAGGAGCAACTTGCAGCCGTTATCGAAGCAAATACTCAGCTCATGAACATTATCAATGAACTCAACGCTCAGCCAAAGCAAGTCATCAACATCACAGCCAACGGTGGTGGTGATGCGTTCTATGGTGACAAAGTTACGGGTGACAAGATTATCGTAAACGGCGAAGACAGCAACAAATAGCCCTTAACACTCCTTAGCATTACCTATCGTCTTTGATGGGTAATGCCCTTTCTTCTCAAGCTCTTCGAAGCCCACTAATCTCAAGCTCTATGAGGTAACTATGAGCACTGTTAATATCACTAGTAACGGTTCAGGCGATGCATTTAATGGAGACAAGCTTGTCAACAATAGCGTGTTTATCGACAAGCTATTGGTGCAGGTTAATGACGCTGTTAGCCTTAAACCAATTCGCCCAATTCTCATCAAGGCGCTCAAGGTTTTTCAGGAAAACAAAATCAGTTCAGCATTAGACCGACTGGAAATGGTTAGTGAGATACCAGATTTAGACCAAGAAGCAAAATTGGCCGTTGCGTGCCTTAAAGTGATATTGACCGACGAGGTAGATGAGGAAGATACCAGAACAGTTGAGGGTTACAGTCAAGGCCAGCAATTGGAGTCGTTAACGCAAGGTTTAGCAGAAGCAGCCCTACTAAAACTCATCGAACAAAGAAAAGGCGCAGACGCTGCCCACCAGCGGTTTGAAGAAATATCCCAAACGTTAGATGACATTACTATTCCCCAGCATGTCTATCTTCGTAGACTTGCCACAAGGGACTACGTTGAGGCCATCTGTGAAAGTATCGAAACCTTGTCTGATTTTGAACTAATCGCGCTCTTTGAAAAATCCATAGATCTTTCGATGTATGATCACGCAAGAAAAGTGCTTGAAAGGCTAGAACATCTAAAACCATTACAGGAATTCAAACGCGAGAACGTAATTCTCCAGTGCGTTTCTAATCACGTGGAAATCGATAAGGACTTTTTCTGCCTAACTTACGAACAGAAAAACCAATTCGATAGGTTGTGCAGCGACCTCATACTATTGGTTGATGAAAGCGAAATACCAGACTTTAGGCTGCTACACATACTTTGCCATTTGTTCCGTTATACACACATGGCCAGCTTATCCATGGAAGACTGTATAAAGCGAAACAGAGAGCACATCGAAGCGAAGAACTTCTTCGACGATGCAATGCTAGCTTCGTTTATTTTGGACACAGCGCGTAAAGATATGGAAGCATTGCGCGATTGCGAGCCTGAAGAGCTAATGCAGGCACTCATCAACCAAAAAGAAGAAGAGCACTGTAACTTTCAAGCTTGCAAACTCCTCTATGAAAGTGGGGATAGCGATCTGATTATTGGTACGCTCGAAATACTGGCCGAGAAGGATACTGTTGCGGCTAAAGCCAACATGATTGCCTTAGCGGCAAAAAGCGCCCCTATTCTTGAAGACAATGAGTTTCCTTATAGCGATATCGAGAGTGCCATCCGCAGTTTCAAAGACACTACCCTCAATGCTTCGTTTGTAAATTTCATCGCACCTGAATTAGCAATGCATGGTTATCCTGAATTTGCAGTGCTGCTATCTGATATCGTCTTTGGCGACGAAACCCCATGGCTCTCTGAACCTTACCACTCCTATCTGTCTTACCTTCACGCATCAAGACAGTTCCAAACGCTTGAGGAGAAGCTAGAAGCCCTTGCTCCTGAAGATAAGGAGCGTGAAGAAATAGTTACGCTCTATTCTATATTGGCTGGTAACCAAAAGGACTACCAATTAGCCGCGCAGCTGATCCGCAACAACATAGACAAGTACCAGGAGAAGGAGTCCTTAGAGCATTATGAAAAAAGGAACCTTGTGTACTTGTGGGGGCAATACCTTGAATCGGTCTACTCACAAGACAAAGATAAAGCTAGAGAACTCTCATCCGAAGTACCCTTAAGCGTTTTTGATGATTACTTCGAAGACTACTCATGGCGACTGATGTTTTACTTCTGCCATAGGATTAAAGATGTTGCTGAGACGATCATAGATTGGTTCTGCGATGACCCGCATAAGAACGCGAAGTACTGTTTCAACCTCTTATTTCATGCACGCCAACACTTTTCAGAACAAGATTGGCCAATGGAAGTTGGTAAATACCTGCACGCGTTTGACTATACCTGTGAACACCAATCCCACCTTAAGCTGGTGGTGCGAAAGTTCTTCGTGTCCAAATGCCCCCAATACCTCATTGACAGTAAAGGTGAAACTGCCCAAAAGCTGATTGGTGCAGAAAAAGGGGATCCATTAATCTTGCAAGCTAAAGTGGTAACTCTGGCTGATAAATTGTCGCCAATTCACGCTGTCTACCATATTGCCTCTGCAATAATGAACGAAGATGAAAAAGAAGTCTTCTATATCCTCAAGCTTCCTGAGAATGCGACAGGCGACGAGATATTAGCTGAAATTGAGAAGATTACGGCACCTATCAGAGAATCGAGAGAGAAGCTGAAGCCAATAATGGAACAAGCCTCATTACCGATAGACATGAAGTATCGATTCATAAACGGGCAGGATAACTTCCAGAAAGCGATTCTAGCTGTGCTCTGTCCTGACATAAAGCTCTTAATCAATAAGAACGACGAGCCTTCGGAAAGCACACAATGCACTGATTTTGTAATTGATGAGATGACCGCCGTGCTGCTCGCCTGCATCGGGCCAAATCTATTCGATGACTGTAATTGGCACATGACAGAGAACGTTTATGAGCTACTACACCAATACTGCGAGGCTTATCAAGGCAAATGGCCTGTATACAATGACGACCATTACACGGTTTACTTTCAAGACTCGGATGAAGAAATGTCGTTGCCTAGCAACTTCATTGCTAACTTATCTCTCATACTGGAGCGCACACAACAACACTCTGATTCAAAGCTCAACATACCGTTAGATTTGAAAATTAAACTAAGAGATTTGTGCACTCATAACTTCCTAATGAGCCACGCTCTGGCCGCGAGTCTTAATATTGGGCATTTCTGTATCGATCACTTTACCAGAATAGTGTTGAGTGGTTTCGAGTCGTGTTCCACTCCACTTGTACCGGTTAACTTCCACGACAAGATTACCAGAAACACCAATATGGAGGTCATACATAACCTAATGTGCTTAAACCTTCAGAATATCTCCACCGCAATGGCGTATGCATGCATGGAGGAGGTAATTCACAATGGTGATGACGCTCATTTAAATGCCTTAGCAAGACTGACCGCAGCACACTCATCAACTCAATGGGATAGAGACAGCATAAAGATACTTGTCAGGGCGTGTTTGTGTAAGCTTGTGCAACTCACAATGCTTGATAAGCCACCAGGGGAAGAAGTACAGCATGTACTGATTGCTCTGCTGGAATCTCTGACCAGTAGCAAGACTTTGTCCGACGAAGAAATTGAACCGTTGATAGAGTGCTTGCCTATTCCACTCCTCTCTGATGAGTTTCTAGCTCGAACTCAGCCTAGAATCATTAACCTTTTGACTAAGGCTCTACGGCAAGCAACAGAGACTTATTGCGATTGCTTAACGAAAGCAGTCAGGAAGAACAATCACTCAGCTACGGGCTTCTGGGAGTCATTTGCAAGGCTATGTTGAAACACGACACTGACCTAGCATTAATATCTGCCAAGTTTTTCTAAAAAACCACAAGAAGTTGGCTACTACCATTATACATGGGGCGAGGTATAACCACCTAGCCCCTTAAAAACTCAGCGATGACACCAATGCTGGCCTAAGCGATTTATTAACGGGCACATGAAGCGCAAGGCATTGGCACATCAGCTATGTCAAAATCATCCACCAGCTTTGACATCAACGGCATCAAGTATTCAGTAGAGCTCAGAATTCCAGCTTTCGTAAAACATTCAACTGGCTTGTTTGAAGTATTTCACTTGCAAGCGTGTAATTATTTTATTGACATAAGCGATGTAAATAATATAATTACACAATCAAGAACAAAACAAACACGAGGTTACCTATGAACGAATATCAAGCGAAGTTAAAAGAATTGCTAGTGAAGTCAACAATTACAACTGGCCCTTACACACCGTCAGAGTTTGTTAAAAACACAGATCACATTGCCGTCTTGATAAATGGTAAGCCTGTTTACTTAGCGGGTGAATCTGATTGTGATGCATCAATCAATGAAGCTAAGCAGCTTGCAAGCAGTGAAATGTATAAGCTAGCTCTTAGCAAGATTGGGTTAACTGGTGAACTATCCTACGGGGTTATTTCTGGTTCAGACATTGATTGGCAAAGTTCGCATCATGCCATTGTAAAATCTGAAAGTGGTGTATTTGAAGATGGTCAAGGTGTAGGAGAGTTAATCGGCATCAACCTAACAGAGAATCAATCTTTGGGCGTTCTTATGTGTGTCAATGATTCTCTGGCCAGGATTCTAGATCCGCAGTGCCCAGAGTTAGATAACGGCCATAACCTATCATTTTTAGCTCAGGCTAATTAATCGCTAAGATTTGAAACGGAATAACATTATGCAGTCCAACCTACTTGAGCAGTGCAAGCATGCGCTACCACCAACACGAAGTAAGTTCATTCGCTATGTGTTAGAAAAACACGAATGTTTCGGCACTGGAGATCTGGAAAGTGCAGAAATCGAGCTTGCCAATCATGGTGTGACCAAAATGGAAGCGCATGAAGTGTATAGAAACTGCCTTTCCCTATACGTTTTCTAATCCACGGTGCCCCAGCCTAATGAGGTGTGACTGGTAAGTCTTTCAGCAAAACCAGCAACCATTAACACAAATGTCTGACGACAACAACGCGAAATAGGAGTCTCAGTTATGTCAGTTTGGATTGAGCTAAGGTGTGAAGAGTCTTGCGAAGACCATGCCGATGAGCTTTACACTGGAGGTAAAAATAAATATGGACTCCCTGAAACCTCTAGGTGTTGGAGCCACGATAATCGCGGGGTGGGTGAAATGTCAGGTAGTGCTAACCAAAGTTCCGTACTCCTAACATACAAAGACATAGTAAAATCCGCTAAAGCGATAGGGTGGGAAAAAGTCAAAGGGAATTGGGTCTGTCCTCACTGTGTTAAATACAGAGGAAACCAAGACTTAAAGAAAGTGAAACCTATTGTGTTCGATTAGCCGACTTACAACGGAAAAGACAAGAATCACAGATTCAACCGTTAGATTGTCTAATGACTTGAATTGCAGGGCCACATTTCAACCCGAATAAACTTTTTTAGAAAAAGTGAAGGTGAGTGGGCGCTGGTGGCCAGGAATAATGCGAGCTAGAGAGAAAGCTAATGTGAATACTCCTTGATCGCTTAACTCATGTATCTATAATAATTACAAATGATAGCCAGAGAGTCGAATTATCTTATGAAAGAAGCAAAAAACAACACTCAGCTTGTGGATGAACTACTAAAGCTGCACGATGTAGAGAATGACAACCAATTGGCACAGCTCTATGGGGTGCAACGTCAGCAGATTAATCAGTTTAGACAAGCATCCAGAGTTGGCTTACCTCAAATGATTATGTCCAATCTGCTTGATATGGCCACCAAAAAAACCAAAGGTAAAATTAGGTAGTGATTACATGCCGGTGAATGTTGTCATTCCTGACCATATGAAAACTAAGAGCTTCAAAACACAAGAACTGGATGGCCACACTTTTCATCTGAATTATAAAGATGGGGAATGGGTATTGACTGTAACACCCGAGTTTAGATCGAATGGAACCGAAAGTTTCGATGGATGGTGCCCTAGGTTTTACAAGAAGCCCTGTCGAGGAAAAGCAGCACTGACACGCTTTCTCGGCAACGAATGGCTCTGGGAAGAAATAAACTAGGTCGCTTCTTAACAAAACCATCTGTGTGTGTTAACACATTATCGAGGCTGGTGGTTTCTAGGTAGCCCATTTGCGCCAGCGCTTATCAATCTTCCTAACTCCAAGGAAGCTCTATAAGCAAAAATTGACTGGTCTATTGACCCCGCCTCATGCAATCCAAGCAATCAAATACCATCTTGTCCAATATTTGATCTTTCCTATGAAGAGGTTTTCCAGAAAAACTCAACCCTCACTTGCAGCATGTCTCCCCTCAACGCACGGCTAATGAGGGCGTGCTGATTCCTGTAATCGCATGACGCACCCGCGACTTTTACAGCAGCAGGCCCAAGGCATCTTTAGTCGGTCAAAGATTTCCAAAAACTATGAGACTAACCCAATTATGGTCGCGTCTTTGATGAGCCTGGGATTATCCTGATTCAGTGTGCGCTCGTTTTGATAGAACCCTGAAAGTAAAAACGCCGTCTAAAATGGCTGGCTTTTATGAATAAAGTGTTTTGAAGGAATGCTAAAGTAAATTCACGTTAAATTTTGGAAATTTTAATAAGCCCGTAAACTGGGAAGCGAATAAGAAAAAAGACCTCAACGATGGCGGTCGCTAAGGTCTTTTCAATGCAAACCAACATAGAAGGAGAAGCATATGCCGATTGAATGGTTAATCGCCCTACTCAATCTCGCTCTGGCTATCAGCCAGTTACTTGAACTCATGATGAGGTAAGCTTACATCAAAGTCACCGATTGCAGTCGGTGGCTTTTTTTGTGCCCACTTTCATGCAATACATAAAGTGGATACCTACTATCATAATCTCTGTTTTAACTATTGTGAAGTAATGCCCTGAAGTCCTGGAAATATCATAAGCCGAGTCATTGCCTAGTGCTCAGCTATTGATTATTCCTCGCGATCACTGTTTAGATTAAAACCTCTCATCGCATCCCAATGCACAAATCGCTTTCCATCGGCTTCGATAAACGGATAAGCGTGTGCAAAATATGCTACTAAACCGCAATGCGTACACTTGTGAGGAATTTGATTGTGAGTATCGATACGCGGTGCTTGTGGGTCGTATCGTAAGACGCCAATATCGCAAGAGCATTTGTAATCAACAATTTTAGCGGTACCGATACGTGTCTATCGGTTTCGCTAATAGAGCAATCTGGTTACTGTGGCTACTCGCTCGACTTCTTAGAGCCAGTGCTTCAGTGGCTTCATTTTGCGCCTTGGTTCTTGGCTTGTTGACTAGCTTTCAATAGTCGTATGGAAACTTAGAACGTTGTAACCACGCTCTTTCAGAAAGTAAGCTATAGGTTTGTAGGCAGGTTCATAGAAAAATGAGCCTCCACCAGTATCACACCAAGCACCTAACATAACATCAGGATATTCAAGCCCTTTTGATTCAATAGTGCGCTCACCTTCAAACAAGAAAGTAGCTTTGCGAGTAACATCCCTCTGCACTTGTATCGCATCAAACTCATCGCGTTCTGAGATTTCACGCTGTAGCGCCTGAGCATCTTCTTCACTCATTGACTGAGGTACTAAAAGTGAACCAAAAAATGAAATACTCATGCCATTTCCTTCGTTATACCGATTTAATGTTTTTTCGACGCTGAACCGCTTCAACCTCTCGGTTAAACGCTTCCAATGGTTCGATTAGGTGAGCATATCGTTTTTCAACATTTGAATACTCACTGCTCTTAGTCAGTGCTTGAATAGTTTCCACGGCTTCCTTAATTGGAACACTGGCCACCCAAGCATCTTCCTTGACTGAAAACGTCCATGCTCGATCTAAACATTCCTCTAAAGCTTCTAATGCCTTATCGCGCATACTCCCAACATGACGCTGACGGAGTGTATGGTCACTGTCCAAATGATGGTTGTCGATATTATGGTTAATATCTAACTCCCATAACTCAGGAACGAGTCGCATACGAGTATAGTTAGATGCCGTCACCCACAAGCAAAACTGCTCCTTAGTGAAGGTTTCATGGTTTGGGTTCAGAGAATCCAAAATCTGAGCAGCGTGTTTCTTGCATATTGCTTTTATGGCCGTAAGCTCTTCGTCCATGCGCTTTTCACGGCGAGCTTTCTTCTCTTTGATATGCGCAAATTTGCGCTTTACTTGACTAAGCGCTTGAACTGCAACTTCGATTGCTTCGATTTCTTCACGCTCAAACAGTTCATTTGCTAAGGGGTTATCAAGAACTTCTTTGCGTAAGCCATTGGAAAGCTTTGTCAGTGCAGTTTGTTTTTTTCGAGCACGCTCAGAAGTCCAGTATTTAGTAAACTCCATATCAGACATGCGTTTTTCCCTTCGTTATTTGTTTAATAGATTCTGTAAACAAAGTTGACGACCATGATTTTTGCGAATCATATAAATTTGAGACTCTGATGCACGTAACTTAATTGCTTTGTGTACCTTTTTGAGTAGGCGCTTTCTTTTTCTACAGAACATGAATTTCCCCCGTTAGACTCTTTCACCATTATCAAGCTGCAAATCGTCAACATTAACGTCAACAAGAACATGATCTTTCTTCTTGAACCTATGAACAGCTAGCGCAGCATCAAATTGTTCAGATGCAGGGTTAACTGGTACTTCAATTCCTTTTTCACGTAACACCTCTTGCATTGCCCCAAAAATGGCGTCTTCACGTAGTTGGTGAGCCTGTTCATAATCGGAGTAAGTTAGAACTTCTTCACCAGTAATGCGCTTGTATGTATCTTCAGAAACCCCAATAGTTTCTACCAATGTACTTTCTTCATCTTCCCATAAGTCGATAAAGAACGGAGCTGTATCTTTTGGTATGCTATCTTTCTTGAAAGCATCTAAAGTGTCTTGAACATCGCAATTTTCTAAGAATGGGCTTTGCACTTTGACACCATCATCAGAAGTACCTAGATACAAAGCTCGCAAGCTGTATGTTTTGTCTGACATCGTCTTTTCCCTCTATCCCTTCATGCACTCAAAGAAGTCCATGATTTGTTGTTTTTCACACATTTGCTGACGTTCTGTATTTTTCGCTTTCGTATAAACATCGAACGACATATAGAATGCTGCGCTTGATAAAACCAACGAAAAAGCCAAAACAAAAGAGATGATGAGTAGTATTGATTTCGGCATTCTATCCCCCTAAGAATCGTCCTGCTTATTTTTTCGGTACATATGGGCACTCATAACCAACGTTAAAATGGTAATTGCTGAGACAAGTGGTAACGTCCAAGCGGTAAAGAATCCGTAAATAACAATACCCAGCCAAACCAACATGCCTAATTCAAAAAGCCAAAATTTGTTAACCATTTCATTTCCTCTTAAAAGTAACCTTTAACCAGCTCTGTTAACCACTTGGCTGTTTAGCCTCTGATTGCCCTGCAAGCACAATAATTGCGGCTTCAAATGCTTCTCTACTCATTGCGCATAACCTTCCTATCCTTTACATCCTTACTTGATAATTTAACGTAATGGTGAAATCAAGTTGGCTCCTTCAGCCTTGGTCATGGAGCGGTAAGCTCGTACAGCGCTTTGCGCTGCATCCTCGTCCATGCAGCCTGATTGAGAGTAGCTAGAGTATATTTCAGCTCTAATGTCATCGAATTGACCAAGAGTTAAAACTACATATTTAGCCGATTTCTTTCTGGCCAGGTGCTGACTTGAAACTGCTATTTCATTAATGAGTCCATTAAAACTACTTACTGAATCGAAGTGTTCTAACCCGTCCGAGTCGTCAGCTTTAAACAGCATCTCTAATGTGCCGTTTTCAAGCCTTTCAACAAGCCAATCAAAAACCTTAGCTTTGTCGGATTGTTTAATGCCATCAGTGATCATTTTTACCCTTTATATCCTTATCTGGACTAACACTGGAAAACTAGGCAAGGCCAACGTTCCGCAGGTTTCCCAGAAAAACTAATATTCGCTAGTCAAAACAGGTTTGCTAGCACTGAAAGTCTGGAAAAGTCCAGAGTATTAACCTACAGCTTTTGGAATGGGTTTGAGTGATGTAGCCATCTCATCCAGCCCTCGAATTAGTTCCTCATGCCTAATTGGACGCTCTAATTCTTCAAGTCTAACTTGTAGCTTTCTCACCTTGGCCTCTAAGCGCTGATTCAGTCTAGATACATCATTTAGATGTTCAAAATCACCTGACTTAGCGAGTAGCAATGACGCCATACCTAGTTCTGCATCTCGATTACTTTCAAAGAACCACTCTTTCTTACTCCCTTTTCTATGACCAGAAATCACTGTCGCCTTGCCACGCCGACCTATATAGATCAATCCCCATTTAGGCGGCAACTCATCTTCTCGTATGAGATTTTCAGGACACATGTAATACCGGAAATTACCCATGCCTAGCTCTGAATTTTGCCTAAACGCTTTCTTTTTATCAGCCAAGAAATCACTACGTGATACCTTAACCTCTACAACAACACTCTCTGTACCGGACGCTGTTTTTAAACCAATGGCATCTACAATCTCGCCACCATTAGAGCCTGAATTAACTTCTGAGTAAGCGTTAGGGCATCCACAACCACCCGCACTATGGGGTCGTTTTAACCACGCAACCGCTTTTTTACACAACTCGTCATGTGTCCACTGCTTAGTCATTAATTCAATCCTTTTCCAGACAATGAAAATATACAGGGTGGATTTTCCAGACCTCAATCTAAAGGGTGATGCTCTTTTCCCTCGTCGTTAGTCTTACGTCTTTCAAAGCTATCACCCCATTGATCGCCTTGGTCTTTCCGTTACTTTTTGCAGTTCAGCAAAAGGGCTCCTTTCCCCCATTAAAGCGTTTTCGGGATGTTGTTAGCATCCATGAACGCACTAACCTTACTCACCAGTGGAGTTGCACTCGGCTCTGTCTCTAACGTGGTGAGTAGTTCATTCACGTTTGAAATGCAGTCGGAATCAACAACTAAAACTTGCGCACCAGTACTTGAAATGTGAGTTCCACATGCCGTCTGTAGTTGAAGTTCAACTACAGAATCGACCATATCCAAACCAAACTCTTTAGTTACTGCCTCTGTAGTTGTCGCGTTTGCGGTCGATGCAAGCAACATCAAACCCATTGTTATAACTAGCTTTTTCATAGTTCTCCCCTCGCTAACCAATTATAGATAATACACTGATTGATTAATGAATCCCTAGCTTCTAGATAGCTACGCGATCTAACCCAATATCCTCAGACATACATGGCTTTAAACCGAGTTTGGTCATCAATTGTTCCACTAGAGATTTGATAGGTAACTTTCCTTGAAGGTAATCGATACTTTGACCTAGGATTTGATGAGCAACAGTCATACACACTCCATTGATGAGGGACTCTGGGACTGATTTTAGCCTGCTATGTTCAATGGGAGTAAAAAGCCTCTCTTTGCCATCCTCTCTAACTAAAAAGGGCTCAGTGCTCCTTCTCTGCTTGGTAACGTGCAGGTGTATAAGATATTGACATAAATTTATTTTTTAAAAATCATAACTTTACAATCAAAACTAATAAAAAACATTGACAAAAGTTAATTACCCTAGTTATTGACAGTAATTGACTAAGTAGAGGCTATTATTGACACAGATTGTACTAGACCTCGTAAGTCACGACTCGACTTTAAGCTCCTGCCTTTAGTTATTATTCTGGATGTGAACCACACTATACCATGGATAAGAGTCATGAAAGGAAGCGGAGTTCTTATAAAAACTAGTGTTTTTCTGGTTGGGAGCAACTTTGACAAATTCAATCTATCAGGTGGATGACACTTGTTACCAAGTGCCCTCTTCCTAAGAACCCAGTGTGTAACTTTCACCTCACTAGGCTCATGCCAAGAACTACTAATTTGCCTCTTTGACTTTTTCTTTGCAAAGTATTCTGGTATTGAAATCCATTTTCATGATCTTTTGCCAACCGTAAAATTGCCATTGACCTTGACGGTTGATGAACTATTTAGAGGCAATCCAAGTTCTAAATTTCGTTAGATGACGCCTTTCAGCCCAATGACATAGCGTATGGAATAGCTTGTGACCTATATATTCGAATGCCTGTTAAGCCATGCAGTGTCGACAGTAATTCTACCAGCCCTCGGATTTATCAACTTGATTAAATGGCGTTGTTGCCTAAGTCAGTTGAACCTTTTCCGAGTCCTGCGATCTGATCCTTTATGAGGATTAGACTGGTGGTGATATGGGTAAAGCGAAGAAGAAGATAACTAACTGGGCGGAGTACAATACGTCTCTGTGCAAACGTGGTTCGGTTACGTTCTGGATAGATGACTCCGCCATAGATGCATGGCAATGCAAAACCCATCATGGCAAGCGTGGGAGAGGCTTTCAGTACTCAAGATACAGCGATTGAAACGGCTTTGATGATAAAGGGTATCTTCTCTCTGCCATTGCGTGCACTTCAAGGCTTTATCGACTCGATCTTCAAGTTACTAGATGTTCCGCTGACGTCCCCTGACTACACCTGTATCAGTAAACGCTCGAAGACAGTTCAGGTCAAATATCGCAATAAATCTAGAGGGGCTATTCGCCATATCGCCATTGACTCGACAGGTCTCAAAGTTTTTGGTGAGGGTGAATGGGAAAGTGAAAAAGCATGGTGCAGAAAAGCGCAGAACATGGCGCAAACTGCACTTAGCTGTTGATGTAGATACCCACGAAGCTATCAGTGCTGAAGTTAGCCTTGTCAATGTTGGCGATAGTGAAGTGCTTCCTACATTGCTCAACCCACTACGCAGAAAGGTCATTACCGTATCTGCTGATGGAGCCTATGACAGCAAAAATTGCCACGAGACTTTGAAAAAGAAAGGTAGTATCCCGTTGATACCGCCTCGAAAGAATGCAGCCCTTTGGGAAGATGGCCATCCCAGAAACGAAGCAGTAACCGCCTTGAAAAATGGGACAATCTCGGAGTGGAAAGCCCAATCTGGTTATCACTATCGGTCAATATCTGAAACTGCAATGTCCCGATATAAAGGACTAACAAGCGGAAAATTGAGCTTGAGATGTTACAACGCTCAAGTGGGCGAAATCATGGCGAATGTCAAAGCAATAAACAAAGTCATAGGACTAGGTATGCCTGTCAGAAGCTAACGGTTAGCCCTATATATAGCGTCGTTGTTCTTTAAGCTGATTTGATCAACAACGCCGTGTTGAGAAGCAAAACAGTCGAACTCGTCTATCAAGAGCTGTGGGGGTTATTACTTGGTTATAACTTGGTGAGACGAGAAGCTAGTCAAGCTGCCGTTGAACACGGACGCTTACCTAATGAAATCAGCTTTAAGTACGCTTGCCAATTTATAGCCAGCCAGCTCAAAATGATGAGTAAAGCGGTGTCTTTAGGTAACACGCCGAAACGCTTAAAGAGCCTTCGAGGAGATTTATCTATCCTCTTTATAGACAAACGCCCTAAGCCAAATCGGCCTAGGGCGGTAAAAATATCAAAGACCCGATACCCTGTTAATCGCTACGCAGCTCCTCTTAAGTGAACTACGTTGCACCGACAGCGGGCTTTTTTTCGCAAGGTGATCAACGAAGGTGAGCTGGGGTTTTCGTTTTATCTCTATTCAAGTAGTAATACAGGTAGACCAACGAATAAATTGTGACGAACGCATCGAGCGCGAATACACCACTCCAACCGTAAAACCATTTGGTAATCATTGATACAAACGTTGTACAAGAAAATGCCAACAAACATGGATTTCTCGAACGCGCTGTAAATCATTGTTGAGGTTCTAAGCTGCTTGTATTTCGCCGAGAACATGAGCAGAACACCGATACAACCCACCATCACTCCCCAATGCTGATAGGTTCCTTGCAAGTACTCCTTATTCATCATCATGACGTCATTGTAGGAAAACAAAGTTTTCATGCTCCACTCTGGTGCCAAAAACGTAGAGAATGCAGTGGCAGTCAGTAGACCTGTGATGATCAAATAGGATTTGATCGTTTTTTCAAAAAATCGCTCTAACATATTAATAAACCTGAAATTTAATTTAAATCACTTGCTATTTTCCAAACATATTCATGACTGCTGCTTTCAATTCGTTTATCTTCCGCTGAAAACAAGTGTTTTACTCTATGGTCCAAGCCTGTTTCCATTACGGTTTTAGCATGAGAGAAAGTTAAGAAGCCTTCTTTACCGTGATAATGTCCTAACCCAGATTCTCCAACGCCACCAAACGGTGCGTCATCCACAGCCAAGTGGAACACACAATCGTTGATGCACATTCCCCCGGAATGAACTCTGGTTTTCACTTGCGCTTGCAAGTCTCGATCAAAAGTCATCAGGTATAATGCGAGAGGTCGAGGTTTACTATTGACGATGGAAAACGCCTCTTCAATATTTTGATACCCGATAATTGGCAGTATAGGGCCAAAAATTTCTTCTGTCATAACAGTAGAGGTCAAACTAGGTTCAACCAATAAGTGGGTCACTAGACTATGGTTACTAGGATCAAGTGCATCGCTATGACAGGCTTCAATTCGAGTTTCTGCCTGCTCTTCTTCATCCAGCAACGCCATGATGCGTTCATACTGCCTTTGGTTTGCCATTGAGGTCAGGTTGTTCGAATACACTCCTTCAACAAACAAGCTTTGGTACCGAGATTTGTACTCATCAATAAAGTGCTCAATTTTGCTCTCTGGCAACAATATGTAATCCGGGGCTACGCAGACCTGCCCATTGTTAAGGCTCTTGCCATAAATAATGCGTTCTACCGCAATATTGATCGGCATGTCTTCCGCCACAATCACCGGCGATTTTCCGCCTAACTCAAGAGTAACAGGCGTTAAATTGGCCGCAGCGGCTTTCATTACGTGACGACCAACTTGCGTTGATCCCGTAAACAACATGTGATCAAAATTTAACGCCGTAAACGATGCTGCGATATCTGCTTCACCCTCCACAACTTGAACTTCACTGTGATCAAATACCGTTGCGAGCATTTCACCCAACACCTGGTTGGTGTATGGGGTAAATTCACTCATCTTTATCATCGCTCGGTTACCTGCTGCCAACGCTGATATTAGTGGCCCCACGGACAGCATAATAGGAAAGTTCCATGGTGTAACAATCCCAACCACCCCCTTAGGTTGGTAAACTACTTCAACTTTAGACGTAGAAAGCAAGGCACCTGGGTGGCGAATTGACGACGTCATCCAATGCGGTAGGCAGTCAATCGTATGATCAATATTGCCAATACAAGGCACGATGTCTGCCATCAATGTATCCAATTGGCTTCGGTATCCATAATCTAGGCTGACAGCTGTGCAAAGTTTGTCTGTATATTCGATTAGCGCGGACTTAAGCCTCATTAGTTTCTTGATTCTGCTCGCCTGACTTGGCATGGGGTTAGCTGTAAATGCTTCCTTCATAAAGCTAAGAGCATTTTCCATTTGCACTGATGTTAGATCATATTTCATACATCACCTCGTGGTTGATTTCCATACACAATAAACAAAACAAACCGGTCAGTCTAGATGCGTATTGTCAATTGTATGTCAGAGGTTTTTACACAAAAAGGGGGTTTTCTGATCAGTCCTACAAATATGAACTACCTTAAATATATGAGTCAACACTCACATAAGAGGGTAGTAGCAGGTGGAAAAAAGGAATATTTTTTGTCTCGGTATACTTTGGGCTGCATGTTCTGCTGATGCTAGCGATATATCAGAAGCAGAGGCTCATTCACAATGGCGACACAGCATGGAGATCTATGCATTGGCATTGAACATTCGGGGAGACAATCGAATTGGAGGTCTCTCCACTGATGTAAATATTGATCCTGCTTTCATCATGGATCATATCGATATGGGAGCAATGCTGCGCCTTGAAGGCATTTACGCCAATCAATGGGGTTACTACGTTGATTACAGCTTTATGAAGCTCAGTGGTCACTCCGATGCAGTGTTGAACACTAACTTGGAATTATTGAAAGGGAACGTAGACATCCGCCAAGGTGTGCTTGAAGCCAAAGGATTCAAGCGCGTTGAGTACGAGGTTGGCGCCATAGACTATATGGCTGGAATCCGTTGGTGGGACAACGACATCGACGCCAAACTCTATACACAGGGAGGTGCTCTAGACAAAGCGAAATCGCTCGATGAAGACTGGATCGATTATCTGGTTGGAATTCGGTGGACGAACTCGCTTAGTGAAGATTGGCATTTTCACGCGAGCGTCGATGTCGGGCTTGGAAGCGACACAGATTTTACAAGCTCAGTGCTAACAGGTGTGCGCTACCAAATAAATAGTTGGTCGGATCTTAACCTAGCCTATAAATCCACTTGGGTGGATTACGATAACGGTGATGTTTTCGCATATAATACCGCTTCCCAAGGCTTTCTAGTTGGGTGGGTTGTTCAGTTTAAATAAAATTTTTTATTTTCTGGCCCTAAACCACCTTCTTTAGAAGGTGGTGATCGTTCTTTTGGGCTTTGCCCGAAGAACGCTCATGTTCAAGATGTCCTCGTTTGCAACCAACAAATGAAGGAAATAACGAACATGAGCAGATATGAATCCGCTTCACACGTTTATCATCGGTGTCAATATCATATTGTTTGGACACCTAAATATCGACTAAAGATTCTGAAAGGAAATTTAGGCAAAGAGCTGTATCGGAGTATCTACGTTTACAGCAATATGAAGAAATGCAAGGTTGTCGAGCTTAACGTCCAAATTGATCATGTCCATTTAGTCGTGAGGCTTCCGCCGAGCATGAGTATCTCAAATTACATGGGGTTTGTTTAAAGGTCGTACAGCGATTAGGTTGTTTAACAAATTTCCGTATTTGAGAAAGAAAAAGCTCTGGGGTAATAAGTTCTGGCAACGAGGTTACTTTGTTTGATTCGGGTAGGGATGAACGAGGAAATTATACGTAGATATGTCAGGCACCAAGATCGTGTGGGAAAAGAAGAAGAGGAGCGACAAATGCTTCTAGGATTAGATAAATAGCAGTGAGCCCCCTTATAGGGGGCCAACCAAAGCCACCTGCTATGCAGGTGGATTTTTACTTAAAACGCGTTAGCTCGCCTATGTAAAATACTTCGCTAGTTGAATGGGGTGTCTGCAATTTTTGACTTCTTTGTATAAGAATGGATATCTTCAGTAGAAGAGTGTTAGGTGCGGCAGAGTTACGCCAAAGAACAGCATGGCGGGAAAGTGTTTGCAAGGCGCCACCACTCTGCACTCTGAGTACGGTGTTCCAATGAGAAGTTACCCCATCTTGCAAAGGTGCATTACCTTGACGGCGTAAGCTCCTAGAGTAAGTAATTGCCCCCCCCCTACTCGAAGTCGTTGTTCGAAGAAAGAGTTTTCCTTCATGGCCAACAAATATGTTCTCTTCCTTGGAATGTGCTTGGTATTGATTAGCATAGCAATGAGTATTAGCATAGTGGAATGAAGTGTGCGACACCTCATTAGATACACTGCGGTAAGGGTAATTAAATTATTCGTCAGCGGTATGCAAGTCTATCCGACCTCAATTGGCTAATCCACGATATTGTGATATTGATAGCTAGAATCGACAGGGAGTCATTGTGTCTAAGTGTGTTCGTTTCAATTTTATTTATTGAGGATATATTAAATTAGTGCAATACATAAAGGGTCATGCCTTTGCGGTGAAGTGAGCTTTGAAGTTGAAGGTGAGTTTGAAAGTTTTTTCATGTGTCATTGTCAATATTGTCGCAAAGATACTGGTTCCGCTCATGCGTCTAACTTGTTTTCTACTACCGCTGTTCTAACGTGGATATCGGGCGAAAACAACATAAGCACGTATAGTCTGCCGTCTACAAAGCACGTGAAGAGTTTTTGCTCGCACTGTGGTTCTGCTCTGCCAAATGTTCAAATGGGTGGGTCGTTTTTAGCAGTGCCTGCAGGAAGTATTGACTCAACAATTTCAAATAAACCAAACGCTCATATATTTGTCGCTAGTAAGGCAGAATGGGATCAAAACTTAGAGCAGGTTCCGATGATAGAAGGGCTACCTGGTTAAATTCAGGAAACGCATAGCAAACGACTATGGCATCAATAGCTAATTTTAAGCCATGTTTTCATTTCACCTGACGCCACCTCTCAACATTCAATTTAGTATGAATACCATTTCAAGCAATGATCTCGACTTCTTAGGGCTTTTCAGCTTTCACCAACCGCTGGTAGGTTTCTTTGAAAACTGGGTTACATTGCATTGATGACATCATCGCCGTGTAGAACATTGTGCATACTTGAGCTTAGAAGTGATGTTCAATTCTCAGACATAACTTTAAATGACTTATCTGTTTTGATAGTTCTCTGAGATATTGGAACAGATTATTACTAGAAAGCGTAGAAACCATTCTCCTGAATTTAAAGCTAAGATTGCATTGGCGGCGGCAAAAGGTCATAAAACTGTCGCTTAATTAGCTCAGAAATACAACTTACACGGTAACCAAATTTCTACATGGTAAAAGGAGCTGTTTGAGAATGAGCCTATGACTTTTTCTTTGAAAGTCAGTTGAGTCTGGAAAATGATTTTTTGGCTAAGTTATTCGGTCTTTAGACCTAGCACAGCGAAAGAGTTTGTTGTAAAATTTACCCAATTACTGATAAAACTCTAGTGTGTATTACTTAATACTGCTAGCTTTTCCGCTTGCTATCAATCCATCGGGCTCTCTGATGAAGAGGTTGATTTGTATCGCATGATTAACGAAATTCATCTTCAAGATCCGAACATGGATAGTCGATGATTTCAAACCGCTCTAGCAAAAAAGAGACATAATCTTAATTGTAAATGTATCGTTCGGGTCATGCGGACATGTGCATTGGATCCATGTCCCAAACCGAAAATAATATTCCCGAACAAAGCACTCCTACCTGTTACGTGATATCGCAGTCACTTGCCCAAACTAAATTTGGGCCATTGACATCATATTGTCCTAATGGCTGACGGGTTCCTGTACTTGGTTGTCATTATTGATGCTTATAGCCGTAAATGTTGCCCTAGCGTATGGACATGAGATTCTATATCAAAACCCTTAAGCACTATGGGCCACATAATGTTTTCAAATCACAAGCTAGCTTGTTTACCAACACTGAGTTCACTCAGAAATTAATTGACTATGGTGGATGGAAAGGGTCGCTGGACCGACTTAAAAGCTTACACGGCATCTCGTTAAGCCGAACTGGAAATTTTTACATTTTATAAGAAGAGTGTAACCATCAAGGACTCAGTGAACTCACCATTGATGACGCTTACTTCGGAAAGCAAAGATAAGCTTCACCTGACATTTAAGGAATAGCTTGTTTATCCAACCATTGGGTTGCGCTTATAGTCCAACGTTAAGGCTCTGAGACGCAGGACGCTTGGTTCATGCCGCTTGGGATGGAGCTGGAGATCTTACCATTGTTGAGGCTTACGTAGTAATAGCTAGAACTATCAGGTGTCATAGACCAATATGAGTACTCGGTAGGCCAGCCGCGGTCGGCAAACATATTGCCGTATATGTCGTACAGCTCCACTTTTAACTCATCTCTTGTTGCTAAGCGCCAATTGGTTCGTCCTCCTAAGCTTTTAGTATTGTAGGCCGTGCACAGGGCATTCGCATTACCCCAGTTGAATAGGTAGAATTCACCAACTGGGCCGTAAGCCCCTTTTTCAATATAGCTACCATCTGTTGCGCTGCCACCAATGCTATCTAAGTAAGCCACCGATGGTGAATTAGTGAACAACCTACCACTACCTGTATCGAAGGGATCAATACATACACCTGCTAAGTCACACACAGTAACTTTCACCGTATTACTGACGATACCATCCTTGCTGGCAGTGATCTCTGTGTCACCTTTAGTGTTGGCCGTTATCAAACCTGAAGCGGATACGTCCGCGATTGTTGGGTCTCCAACAATCTCCCAGGAAACAGAATCACTGACGTCATTTTCGCTTCCATCATCGTATTTAGCAATTGCGATTAGCTGTTGCGTACGACCTTCTAATACCGAAGTTGGTGAAGGAGTGACCTTAATTTCATTAACTTTTGCATCTACTGATGTTTGGGAGTCTTCTGAATCACAACCAGCTAACAGCATTAATGCCATTAATACAAAGATATACTGAACTATGTATTTCATGTTGGGTCGACCTTAATTATTTTAACTAACACTTAGAGAAGGCGTTGTTGCCTAAATCAGTTGAACCTTTTCCGAGTCCTGCGATCTGATCCTTTATGAGGATTAGACTGGTGGTGATATGGGTAAAGCGAAGAAGAAGATAACTAACTGGGCGGAGTACAATACGTCTCTGTGCAAACGTGGTTCGGTTACGTTCTGGATAGATGACTCCGCCATAGATGCATGGCAATGCAAAACCCATCATGGCAAGCGTGGGAGAGGCTTTCAGTACTCAGATACAGCGATTGAAACGGCTTTGATGATAAAGGGTATCTTCTCTCTGCCATTGCGTGCACTTCAAGGCTTTATCGACTCGATCTTCAAGTTACTAGATGTTCCGCTGACGTCCCCTGGCTACACCTGTATCAGTAAACGCTCGAAGACAGTTCAGGTCAAATATCGCAATAAATCTAGAGGGGCTATTCGCCATATCGCCATTGACTCGACAGGTCTCAAAGTTTTTGGTGAGGGTGAATGGAAAGTGAAAAAGCATGGTGCAGAAAAGCGCAGAACATGGCGCAAACTGCACTTAGCTGTTGATGTAGATACCCACGAAGCTATCAGTGCTGAAGTTAGCCTTGTCAATGTTGGCGATAGTGAAGTGCTTCCTACATTGCTCAACCCACTACGCAGAAAGGTCATTACCGTATCTGCTGATGGAGCCTATGACAGCAAAAATTGCCACGAGACTTTAAAAAAGAAAAGTAGTATCCCGTTGATACCGCCTCGAAAGAATGCAGCCCTTTGGGAAGATGGCCATCCCAGAAACGAAGCAGTAACCGCCTTGAAAAATGGGACAATTTCGGAGTGGAAAGCCCAATCTGGTTATTCACTATCGGTCAATATCTGAAACTGCAATGTCCCGATATAAAGGACTAACAAGCGGAAAATTGAGCTTGAGATGTTACAACGCTCAAGTGGGCGGAATCATGGCGAATGTCAAAGCAATAAACAAAGTCATAGGACTAGGTATGCCTGTCAGAAGCTAAACGGTTAGCCCTATATATAGCGTCGTTGTTCTTTAAGCTGATTTGATCAACAACGCCCCTCTAAATCAGATTTTACGTCGATGGAGGAAACGCAAAGCCAGCCATAAATAACCCAGCTTGTGATGTCTGATGCTTATATCACGATTTCCATTACTAGCTTGTGAACTATGGAGGTTTTATTAAAAGGTGGGTCTTGACTTTTCTATTTAATTAATTTATCGATAGTCAAAACAAAATATACTGCCATTTAAAAAGATAATTGTAGGTATAAAAATTTTGTTTATTACCTGAAAGAAGCTTTGAAATAATAAAATCACTACAACGTTCTTATCTACTATAGCGATTATTTAGTCAGCTAATATCTTTACTTTGAAATAGTTGAGAGCGAACAAAAAAGGAGGTGTCTTAGCGGGCGAAAAAACTAACTGTGAAAATTAGCACAAGGAGTGGTGCACAGTTATAGACGAAGGGACCTAAATATAAATAACAAAATAAGGTAAATTTATGACCTACAGTAACGTGTTTTGGAGTATCATCCTGAGTGCAAGCTGCACTAGTGCATTCGCTGGTTTTATTCCTACTTACAATCCAGGTACAGGATATCACTTTGTACCTAAAAAAGACGAGTATAAAGACTCCCGCTTCGCATACTCACAAAAAAAAATATCTCGGACAACTGTATTGGAAAGGAACATAGATGTTGATGCTAAGTTAACGTTGATTGACAAAAATAAACGTGGCAGAGTTGATTTGTGGTGGCTATGGATTAGAGATGGGGAAGGCTTAAGAATTGCTGGTGGGAATACGAGCATTCAATTGTGCCCTGCAGCAAGCAAAGAGCAATACTGTTGGTGGGACGCTGAAGATATTGACGGAACGTTTTTTTTATCTAAAAGACCCTTCAAATGGTTATTATATGACTCTTCAAGATGATAACTCAATTAGTTTTGAACCCACAAGAGATGAAGTTAATAGCGCTTGGAAGTTAGTATCGTCGATAAGTAGGGGTAATACTTCGGATAGCAACTTTATTAGCACGAATCCGTCAGCACCTCACGTTCCCATTAGTAAAAGAAACAATAGTTATGGACTGGACCAACGATTATCAAACCAACAGGAATGACTGGACTCAACCAGATTTGCCCATCATTCAATATGAGCTTGGGCAACCCTCTGAACAGAAATGGGTGTCAAATCCTGCTTATGAATACTTACTGGGATCGCTATCCGTTTTCAGCTTTTAGAGGGAGATAACAGCCAAATCCCGGATATATACAGCCAAGCAGTGGTTGGGGAACTCATAAAAATGGATATGGGATTTACCTATGCCGCAAGATGGTGAACCCGTTACAGCTTCACCAACAAAGTCTTACTCAGTACCTTATATGATTTTGTATAATCGATTAATAGGAAAGTTAAGAGTGCTGGCCTTGTACGACCAAAACCCCGGACTTTACAACTCTGCTGTTATTGAGCTTTCACACAATGGGAGATAATGATAGGGTGGCTACAAATCTATTTTCTCCTTATAAAAGCCACCCACTTAATCGCGCTAAATCGCCAACCCGAGTGACATCAATGGCTAAGCTAATTGCCAATGAAGATACTCAATGGATTTATGGCGATTTTGAGATTGGCTACGACCCCTGTACTTCGTGTTTCTCTTCTGCCCTTGATGTTTTAATTACACCGATAGCCAGTGGTGACATATCACTAACTGGGCGTTCTTTGGCAAATTCGGTACCTGTCAGAGACAGTAATGGAATGGTTTCCGATGATTACTTGACTAGTTATTTATTAGAGACAGGTGTAGACCAACAAGTGGGTGCTACAACGTTCCGTAACTATCAAGCCCTGCACGACATGTTCAAAAATCAAGAAGATATAGCTCATGCGATTTATAGTGGCGGAAATGGTTGGTCACCAAATTCAGACGCCGCCTTTGCACTGAATAAAGTGTCTGAGTTTTTAGGTGGCGCTGGTGGCGTAAGTCCTGAGCCAATTAGTAAAACGGTTTTAAATGGACTATCCAGTTTAACCAAGTTCGCCAATTTTAGTCGACCTTCTGTTTTAACTGGTCTGCAGTTGCCTCCGCCTATGCCTACTGTAGTTTTTGGTGAATTGTCGCTCCGTGGTTCAGTTGAGTTTATGGGGAATACTGACAAGATCACGATAGAGATGCCAGGGTCTCTGGGAGCTAAAGAAGCACCGGAGTTATCACCTAATGGCTCTTATCCGACATACAATGAAGAGTTAGGCATATTTTCGCTAATAACAATGCCCACACTGAGCCTATCTAATCCAAACCAGCGGATGGCCATTCGCGATAATGGTTATCTTTGTGTCACATTCAGTAGTAAATGTCAGCTATCTGGTGTAGGTCTTAGTATGACGGTTGAATATCCTTTTGAATGGGACTTTCGTTCGTCTAATTGGAATTGGAAAGCATCTAACGTGTATAAAGGTTCAATTGGTGAACTACTTTACACTATCAATCCTGCCTCTGGCTGGTCCCCTGAAGACATTGAAGTATTCGTTGCGGCTGAGCGGGTAACACAAGGACTCGATGGAGTATGGAGAAGTTACACTAGCACGTTTGTCCCAATTGAAAAGTGGAAAGAGGAGCTATGGATGGCGCTAAGTCCAGAACCATGGCCTTATGAGGAGCAAGCTAGATTCAATCTGAAGGTTGCGGTCACTAAAGCTGGAACAATGGATATAGAACGAAGCTCTCTGTTCATAGAACCCTCTAGTAAGACACAGCTTATGCAACTTCTTACCTATCCGATAAAGATGACGAGGACAGGGACTAGACTTACAGATAGCACCGACAAATATAGTGTGCTTGAAAGACCTTATGCAATGAGACCTTACTACGTTTCACCTCAGAGTTACGAAGAACATTTTTGCAAAGACGAAAGTGAATATTTAGTTAAGAATAGTCCACTGCAATAGCTTTCTTCTGTCAGGAAAGGACTTACCCTTCTGCGTATGAGTTGATGAACAACTCATACGCAGAAAAACGCAGAGGTAACAACGTTTAACCTGTTTCGTCGGCGTTGTTGCCTAAATCAGTTGAACCTTTTCCGAGTCCTGCGATCTGATCCTTTATGAGGATTAGACTGGTGGTGATATGGGTAAAGCGAAGAAGAAGATAACTAACTGGGCGGAGTACAATACGTCTCTGTGCAAACGTGGTTCGGTTACGTTCTGGATAGATGACTCCGCCATAGATGCATGGCAATGCAAAACCCATCATGGCAAGCGTGGGAGAGGCTTTCAGTACTCAGATACAGCGATTGAAACGGCTTTGATGATAAAGGGTATCTTCTCTCTGCCATTGCGTGCACTTCAAGGCTTTATCGACTCGATCTTCAAGTTACTAGATGTTCCGCTGACGTCCCCTGACTACACCTGTATCAGTAAACGCTCGAAGACAGTTCAGGTCAAATATCGCAATAAATCTAGAGGGGCTATTCGCCATATCGCCATTGACTCGACAGGTCTCAAAGTTTTTGGTGAGGGTGAATGGAAAGTGAAAAAGCATGGTGCAGAAAAGCGCAGAACATGGCGCAAACTGCACTTAGCTGTTGATGTAGATACCCACGAAGCTATCAGTGCTGAAGTTAGCCTTGTCAATGTTGGCGATAGTGAAGTGCTTCCTACATTGCTCAACCCACTACGCAGAAAGGTCATTACCGTATCTGCTGATGGAGCCTATGACAGCAAAAATTGCCACGAGACTTTGAAAAAGAAAGGTAGTATCCCGTTGATACCGCCTCGAAAGAATGCAGCCCTTTGGGAAGATGGCCATCCCAGAAACGAAGCAGTAACCGCCTTGAAAAATGGGACAATCTCGGAGTGGAAAGCCCAATCTGGTTATCACTATCGGTCAATATCTGAAACTGCAATGTCCCGATATAAAGGACTAACAAGCGGGAAATTGAGCTTGAGATGTTACAACGCTCAAGTGGGCGAAATCATGGCGAATGTCAAAGCAATAAACAAAGTCATAGGACTAGGTATGCCTGTCAGAAGCTAACGGTTAGCCCTATATATAGCGTCGTTGTTCTTTAAGCTGATTTGATCAACAACGCCTGTTTCGTCCCTTCTTAAACGGCATAGCCCTGAACATGTAAAAGTAACAAACTTTTCGGGAAATACTTAAATCGTACAAACCAATTTGAATGAAAAATATCAGACTTTGGATTGACTGATATTACAAATCTTGGTTAGAAGGTAGTTCGATAAGCCCACTCTAAATGAACGCCCGCCACCAGTGGCGTTTTTATATTTTTGCCCCGTTAAATCTAGATCCATAACTTTGCATTGGTTCCAATGTTCAGCTGATTTTGAATAGCCTAGCTGCGCTAACATTTGAGCTGATCTATGAATGGATGCCTGGGTTTCATTTATAGGCGAAGTATCGATGATTTTCTTAATCAACAACCCAAGCGATAGCCAAAGTGAAGGGGAATAGTGAAAACCATCTCTGTCGCTACCGATCTGTTTTGAAATACCATCCAGCCAAACCTTCAAAAATAAAATGATATATTGCTTCGTTGTTGATATGGTTTCTTCTGAGAAAACTCCTTTTCTTCCATTGAAATCATCTACTTTGTTTTTATCTTGAGCATTTGCTCCCGCAATTGAACCTAGGACAAGTTTTATCAACGTCGCTTCTGCGACAATTCCTTGTTCAGATTTAGTTAAGCGCATGGACGAACTAGTCATTCCTCCATATCGCTCCAAGTTAGTTTTCTCAGCGATTTCTTTTACACAATCGTTGATAGACGAATTACTCATCATGGTGGTTTGAATAGGTGAATGTAACTGAGATGTGCGAGCGTTGTACTTGGTGTAGTAGTCGCACATATCATCAAAACTAATCGCTGAAACGGTATTGAATATCATTGTAACCTGAATCGGTAAACGCGATAGGCTTTGCCTAATGCCACTATCCGCTAGCATGTGTTCAACTGAAGATCTTCGCGCCGGATAAAAAGGGGGCTCTATGCCCAATAACTTGGCAATCGCTATTAATTCTAGAACTCCTCCCACTATCAAGGTGTTTTTGGGAGCATAAGTTAACTCAACCATTTGTTTTTGTTGCGTTTGCATAGAAGATTTACCTCCAACTACATAAGTCAATGACAAAAATGGGGTCTTCTCGACATTCCTCAGTGCAAGCTTAATTGAGTGAGTAATTTCCGTTATTCGGTCTTTATTTAGTTTACTGTGAACAGACTTCAACAAGCCCTCTGTTTTAGAGTCAGCAGGAAGGAGGGAGAAATAGGCCGGAAGCTCTATTGCCATTAGATGGGTTACAAGAGTTCTATTTCCTCCAAAGTTACACTCTGGGCTAAGTCCACAAACAACGACACTTTTATCCACAGCACTTTCAACAAACAAACTTACATGCCGATATTTTTACACAAAAAACCTGACTTACCTTGAACGGGCGCTCCGCCCGATCAATAATAAAGGCAATGAACGATATTACAAATCATCAGGTATGACTAAAGAATCAAATCACTTTGAAGACTCACGGCGTTGTTGATCAAATCAGCTTAAAGAACAACGACGCTATATATAGGGCTAACCGTTAGCTTCTGACAGGCATACCTAGTCCTATGACTTTGTTTATTACTTTGACATTCGCCATGATTTCGCCCACTTGAGCGTTGTAACATCTCAAGCTCAATTTTCCGCTTGTTAGTCCTTTATATCGGGACATTGCAGTTTCAGATATTGACCGATAGTGATAACCAGATTGGGCTTTCCACTCCGAGATTGTCCCATTTTTCAAGGCGGTTACTGCTTCGTTTCTGGGATGGCCATCTTCCCAAAGGGCTGCATTCTTTCGAGGCGGTATCAACGGGATACTACCTTTCTTTTTCAAAGTCTCGTGGCAATTTTTGCTGTCATAGGCTCCATCAGCAGATACGGTAATGACCTTTCTGCGTAGTGGGTTGAGCAATGTAGGAAGCACTTCACTATCGCCAACATTGACAAGGCTAACTTCAGCACTGATAGCTTCGTGGGTATCTACATCAACAGCTAAGTGCAGTTTGCGCCATGTTCTGCGCTTTTCTGCACCATGCTTTTTCACTTTCCATTCACCCTCACCAAAAACTTTGAGACCTGTCGAGTCAATGGCGATATGGCGAATAGCCCCTCTAGATTTATTGCGATATTTGACCTGAACTGTCTTCGAGCGTTTACTGATACAGGTGTAGTCAGGGGACGTCAGCGGAACATCTAGTAACTTGAAGATCGAGTCGATAAAGCCTTGAAGTGCACGCAATGGCAGAGAGAAGATACCCTTTATCATCAAAGCCGTTTCAATCGCTGTATCTGAGTACTGAAAGCCTCTCCCACGCTTGCCATGATGGGTTTTGCATTGCCATGCATCTATGGCGGAGTCATCTATCCAGAACGTAACCGAACCACGTTTGCACAGAGACGTATTGTACTCCGCCCAGTTAGTTATCTTCTTCTTCGCTTTACCCATATCACCACCAGTCTAATCCTCATAAAGGATCAGATCGCAGGACTCGGAAAAGGTTCAACTGATTTAGGCAACAACGCCAGTCTAACCCTACAACCAAAACAATGTTAACTGATCTCAAGTGAAGCTGCACCACAACACACCAACCGGCCTACATAACCCCGAAAATTCCGACAAATGCCTCGTGGGTTCGTGGGTTCGTGGGAGTTTGTATCAAACATAATCAAAACTGATCGAGTAATAATGTGGTTTATATAAAAAAACAGTATTCAGCTGGTAAGCTTTTAAACAACCTGAGATTGACCATATCGTGTCTGTTTCAAAATCGTAGGGTACTTGTAAAGCTTGACTCTTATAGAGAGTAAAGTCTTTTTCTGTGCAACTTGTACATCTTGTTTTGTCTGCTACGCTTTAGTTCGAGGTATGAGAAGTAACTATATGAAAGTTAAACATACTTTAAACGCGTGGCAAGATCAACCTCATAAAAAATAGTGTGCCAACTTAAATACAGGTCAATTATTTTTGCCTAGAAGTGAGACTTGTATATCCTACTTAGAAGAAATTGAACGAGGGCAACATATGAAAAGGATGCTTCACCTTCTTATAGCGAGTGTTTTTGGCTACTTGGCCTGCTTTCAGCGCTGCAGCCCAAGAGCAGCCGAATATTTTTGTCATCTTTACTGATGATATTGGTATTTCTAACGTCAGTGCTTATCACAATGGGGTGATGAGCAGCCAAACTCCAAATATAGATAGCATCGCAGAAAATGGAATGATGCTAACGGATTATTACGCCCAGCCGTCTTGTACCGCTGGGCGTTCTGCTTTTCTAACAGGGCAGTTTCCAGTGCGAACCGGTATGCACACCGTTGGCTTGCCTGGAGAGCCGGTGGGTCTTCATGCGGACACCCCAACGTTACCTGAGATATTGAAAACGATGGGCTATGTGACTGGCCAGTTTGGTAAGAACCATCTTGGTGACAGAGACGAGTTTCTACCTACTATGCACGGTTTTGATGAGTACTGGGGGTGGCTATATCACCTAAACGCCATGGAATACACTGAAGACCCCGATTGGCCTACGGATCCTGCGTTTCAGAAGTTTGCGCCTCGTAATGTGATTCATGCAAAATCTGATGGCAAAGGGAAGCAAACCATTAAAGATGATGGTCCACTGACGATTGAACGAATGAGAACCCTTGATGACGAAGTGAATAAGCACGCTATCGACTTCATTGAAAGAGCGGTCAAGGCCGATAAACCTTTCTTTACGTGGTATTGTCCTTCGAGAGGCCATGTGTGGACGCATCTGTCGCCAGAGTATGAAGCCATGCTTGGAAAAAATGGTTGGGGGCTGCAAGAAGTTGTCATGAAAGATCTCGATGACCATGTAGGGGAGATGTTTGCCAAGTTAGAAGAGCTCGGCGTAGCAGACAATACTATCGTGATATTCACCGCGGATAACGGCCCTGAGATTATGACGTGGCCTGATGGCGGTATGACACCATTCCACGGTGAGAAAGGGACCACTTGGGAAGGGGGCGTTAGAGCACCTGCTTTAGTCAGCTGGCCAGACAAAATCCCAGCAGGCTCTGTGAACAACGGCATATTTGATGGCATGGATTGGTTACCAACACTAGTCGCTGCAGCGGGTGGCCCTACCGACCTCAAAGAAAAACTACTGAAAGGCCACGATGGCTTCAAGGCCCACCTTGATGGTTACAACCAATTAGATATGCTCACGAAAGATAGCCCATCGAATCGTAATGAAATTTTCTATTATGAGCGTGATAAACTTCAGGCGGTTCGTTATGGTGATTGGAAAGCCCACTTTGTAGTACAGAATCATGGTTGGGGTGGCGCGAAGGAGGAGTTAAATGCACCATTACTCTTTAACCTTCGCCGAGACCCTTACGAAAGAGCGGCAGAAGAGTCAGGTATGTACTTGAAGTGGATGGGCGAAAAAATGTGGGTATTTGGTCCTGCTCAGGCAGCAGTGCAGCAACACTTAGCGACCTTTAAAGAGTGGCCGCCTCTCACTCCGGAAATGCCAGCTACAAATAATGGTGGTGTTGGTAACTAACCTAAAGCACCAACGAAAAGGGCCCGCATCGCGGGCCTTTGGCTATATGGGAGCTAGTCTAGCTAATTGAGGAAATCGTTTCTTGCATGGCCGTATCTAGAATCGCGCGATTTCTTTGCATTGCCGCCATGAGGGTAGAGCCAAGCCATAGACCATAAAGTGTGCGAGACAGCGCTTTAGGATCGGCGATATTAAAGTCGTCATTTTCATTTCCTTCAATAAACAGATCTGCCATTCGCTGGATGATTTTCTCGGCACCCTCCGACATTGTGGACTGCATTTGGTTGGAAGTGCCTGAAATCTCACCTGCCAGTTTGACGACCAAACACTGAATTTGAAAGTCGTTTGTTAGCTTGGATTTGCTCCAGAACGTAAAGTACTCAATCACTCTTTGTTGGCGAGCCATTGTCTCATCACTTAAGTAGCCATCTAATATCGATAAGTGATTATCGAAGTAATCCCCAAGTAGGATTTCGCCAAAATGTTCTTTTGATTTGAAGTAGTGGTAAAAAGAACCTTTTGTGCCTTCTGCCTCGTTGATGATCTTCATAAGCCCAACACCGGCAAACCCATGTTCATTAATCAGCTTGAAGCCAGAATCCAACATGGCTTGACGCATATCTTTCATTGGTTATTACTCTTCACATAAACATAGTCTAGATAGTATACCAACCGCTTGGTCTAGTGACGACAAGTAATTTCACTTAACTACATTTGAAGGTGAATGTAACTTAGCCTTCAACTGAGAAACCACATCGTTGGGAGCAAAAGGTGCAAGCTTATTGATACAGGCTTGTGCGGTTTTCAACTTGTGCCTAACTTGTAGATCGCAGCGTGCGTATAGATGATTTGGGTCTTGGCTTAGGCTGTAAGCTTTGGCAAGTGCAGAATCAGCTTTCGTCAGGCTTGAATGCTCTAGTGAAAGCCCATAAACAAGCCAGTATTGTGCGTTCTCAGGCTCAGCGAATGTAGCCTGCTTAAAGTAGCTTATGGCCTCACTCTTGTTCTTCTGCCGTATCAAAGATAGTCCGATGGAGTACATGAATACTCCAGATGAAGGTTGAGCATTGAGTCCTTGCTTGAGTACGTTTAACGCTAATTCCTCTTTTCCCGCTGACTTGTATAAATCGGCTAAGCTGATATAGCTGTTAGGGTAGTAGGGTTCAATTTCTATAGCAGAGGTGTAAGATGTAATGGCTTTATCAAGCTTTCCTTGTGCACGATAGACGTTGCCAAGATTGGTTCTTCCAAAGCCTCTATCGCTGTTATAAATCTGAATACTTAAATACTCTTCAAGTGCCGGCTCAATACGCTGTTTCTGAGCTATTGCCATGGATTGCCAATGTTTGGCTAAGGCACCTGCCGCTTCTGTCCGAACAGCATAAACAGAATCCTCGAGTAAAGGCGCCAATAGCTGCCATTTCTGATCGAAAGGATAGTTGATTGCTCCTTGAACCGCGCCTAACCGAATGAGCTCGTTCTGGTGTTTCGTTGCTCGTGCTAATGCCACTAGGCTATTTTGCCCTGGATGATTGGCTATGCGTTGTAATGCTGAGGCTCGAATGATGGCACTTTCCCCTGAGTTCTGAGCAACATATGACAGTGCATTTCCGGCACTATTATGATTGATGGCCGAGGCATAAAAGGCGATCGAAAAGTGTCGTGGGTTTCGATGCTCTGAGTTTGGAAACCATTTCTCCAAAGCACTATCTGCCCATTGATCGGTTTTATCCTCGTGACAGCTCGTACAAACGTTCGGTGTACCGATGTCCATAGAAAGATCGGGCCTTGGGATTTGCCAACTATGGTCACGTCGGGGGTCAACTTGCATATAAGTCGTTTCCGGCATGTGACACGTTGTGCACTTTGATGCCTCGCTGCTGGGTAAGTGGAAAGTGTGCTTATCTGAGCTGTACTCTTGTGGCGAATGACACTGAGCGCAGACCGTTTCCTCTGGTATTTTCAATTTCGCATTGTGCGGGTCGTGACAATTGGTACAACTGACTCCTTTTTCAGCCATTTTAGACTGCAGAAATGAGCCGTAGACGTAGTCCTCGTCATATATCTGACCATCATGATGATACAGCTCGGGGGTAATAGTACTTAGCAAGTAACGGTCCAGAAAATTGCCGGAGACATGATCGTTACTTTCGCTAAGCTGAACTCGTCGGCTATGGCATTGTGCGCACACCGCCAATTGCTCGGTATCTTCAATGGCAAGAGGCTGAGCGGCTGAACTACCTTCTTTAAATACCCATTCTTTTACCGTTTTTGATAGATCACGGTCGAAGCCAAAGTGCGCTTCTGATGGTTGACTTGAGTTGACCCATTCAAGGTGAGCTTGCCCTGCGCCATGGCATGCCTCGCAGCCGACACTGATTTCAGACCACGTTGTTTTATAAGTGTTTGTGTCAGCACTATAGTTTTTTTCAAGGTTGGTCGAGTGGCAATCTGCACACATGAAATTCCAATTTTGACCTGTGTTGGTCCAATAAAACTCATCTTTGGGGGTCATATTCGGGTAGAGGTGGAACCATCGTTGCCCACCTTGGCTTTCAGGCCTTGAGTCCCACGCAAAAGGAATCAGTTGGACTCTACCATCCTCAAACTCAACCATATATTGCTGAAGTGGGGTGACGCCAAAGGTGTATTTGATTTGGTAGTCATGCCATTGCCCATCTGGCCCTTGTATATTGGCCAAGAACTGATTATTACGTTTAAAGAATCGGTTGATACTACCTTTAAACTCCAACTTTAAATCGCTGAAGTTACCTAATACCGTATCGGCAGTCGCATGCTGCATTGCCTGTTGATGGTGAGAACCCTGCCAGGCTTGGAAAGCCTCCTGATGACAGTCGGCACAAACATTACTCCCAACAAATTGGCTTGCTTGAGCTAAAGGAAAGATGGCTACGAATACACACAGCTTTACAATAGATAAATTCTTAGCTAGTGACATGCTCATGAATGCCCTTATTCATCTGACTAGAAGTCCTTGCTTTGTATGATTATGGTTATACGTATAATATTGTTTTACGACTTTGAATTTTATAGCATAAATCTTGGGAAAAACTGTTCAACTTGTCGAGCGTGAAACAAGAGTAAAAGCACTCGATTATGTCTGTTTTCTAAAGCTCTCTCTAAAATATATTGTTTCAGAGCTTGCCTGTCACTAATTGTAGGTAACATGCATAGTTATGATAAAGCCCAAAGAGTTTAGTGACGCCTATGTCATCTGCTTTGGCAATAGATAAACAAATGATCTGGGTGACTTAGAATATAAGTATAAGCTGAGCCGAATGATGTTTGAAGTGAACTTATAGATGAGAAACGATGACGAGTACTTCAACCTTGAACGAGATTTTGTTCTACATAAAAAAGTCAAATTTAAGCGAGCATGGGACTCTAAATGATAAAGGAGCAGAAATTAGTTTGCCAACATCGGCCAATCCGATCTCAATCAGCAAAGAAAACACCGTTCCTATAAGAACTATGCTTTTTCTCAGCTCACCTAGATAATTCTAGATATTAACCATTATAGTCGATGTTACATCTTTAAAGATTCATAACAAAATTTATTGCCCTTCAACACAACCTGACTTTTTCTTCACTACTCTAGGGAGGGTTATTCCCGCTTAGAAGAATCTGATCTGATTATTGATTAGATTACTATGGTTGGCAGAGAACATGTAGCTGTAACATAGGTTAAGCGAACCACATTAACATAAGAAAAACTTAAAGCACTACCCAATTTTTATTTTGAACACTGCAATCGGCTACTTACTAGGATCTATTCTAATCACTTTATTCGAATCATAGAGCTGTTTTTCTAGTTCCCTTAGCTTTGTAGCAAGCAACAACTCACGTGCTAGAGAGTGCTCCAGAAGAAGCCTGACCCGTTCTAATTCATCTTTGTAATAATTTGCTTTGCGACTTTCACGTCTTATAGTCTCGGCTTTAGATAAAGTCGTGTCTTTACTTTCCTCTTTAAAAGCATCAATCAGAGAAATAATCCCCTGATGATTCGGGCGTTTCCTCTTAAGATACCCACTATCGAAACCAGCCTCCTGAGACACGATTGAAGGGGTTAATTTACTTGGAGCAATACCGAAAAACTTAGAATTGTTCGGCTTACCTTCCTTTAGGCGCTCAAACGCTTCATAACATGCCTCTAATCCACTCTTTACTGTCATGTTGTATCTCCTTCAGGTGAAAGGTATTCACGTTCAATACTGTACTTTTTATATCGCAATAAGTCTTCCAACTCTAACTCCGCAGATAAAAACTCGATAGAGTTTGGTTCGTAGCATTGCAACTCTCTCTGAGTTAAAGCAATTAATTTTTCAATATTACTTGATGTTATAACAGCGCATTTACTACTGAGACAGTCTGCAAATTCTCCTAAAATTGAACATTCACAAGTTTCCGTATTAGTGCATCCACCAAGCAATGTTTTTCTATAACTCATCTCTCCGTTATGAACTCGTTGCGCAGTTTCTTCCTTGAGTTTTTCAACTAAAACCTCGCCATTCCTAAGCTTGCTCCTTTTCCTCTCTAAATACGCTCCTGTCTTACCATGCAAGCTAACATCTTCATCTAGTAAGTCAGTTAGAAGAGCCTCAGCTGTAGCAAGTGACATTCCTACCTGAACTTCATATACTATGTGATTTAATGGCAGTACGTATTTACCCTCTGCTACATCGTAATGACCGAAAATCGTTTTTACATTCTCGTTGTTACGGCTGTAATACTTAGACATCTCTTGCGATAGGTGTTTGAATTGTCGCATGAGAGTGGGCAGTGATACGAACCCACTATTTACTGCGTAAAATGCGAGAGAACGCCTAAATTGATGAGTCGTAAGTGGCCAAACACACCCACACTGATAGGTTGGTTCTAATGAAAAATTTCGACTAGGATCACTTGCCTGCAAAACGTCATAATCATCTTCCGTAATTTTAAACTGTGGTTTACAGAGGAACGTCTTTGCTGTTTCCTTTTTATGAGCCGTTATTTCTAACCTTTTATTACCCAGTTCGCTTTTCTTGAATATCGCCATCGTACTTACTAGTAAAGGGCATTCATCAGCTTTAACGCCAATCATTAAAGCGTAACCTCGAACAATTCTACGGAGTACATAAATCGCATCCAACACTACAGGGTGGGCCAACCAAGAATCCTCTTGTTGGTACCCCGTAAATTTGGTTGTTGTTGACAATAACTCTACCGACCTAGCAGGAACCAAAACGTTACCAAGGTGATCCTTTATAGAATCTTCAAGAGGCCGATTAATAACGCAATCGTACCTTAACCTATTTACTTCATCATTCCGCATTCCCGTATAGAGATGGATTAATGACTTCATCTCATACTGAATACGGGTCAATGCACCGTTTAGTTTCGCCCTACCATTAATCTTGTAATCAGAATGAGAGAATAAGTCATCCAAACCATGAGCGAAAATCGCCTCCTTGATAGTTGGCCTGACAACAGGGCTTTCGATCCCTTGCTCACGTTGTTGCTTTCGTTGTGCCTTCTTATTCAAACCATAAAACGGATCTGAAAACTCCTTTATAAATGCTTCCAACCCTTTTGTTTTTGCCTTGAGGAATTGCACTCTTTCTGTAAGAAAGTTAATCATCTCAAGGTAGATTCTTGTGGGAATCAAAGGGTGTTGGTTATGGTCGAGCTGCTCATGCATCTTTGGGTCATTGATAACCAAGTAACCAAGTCGTTCGTGGCCGACGATGTTGAGATGATTCAAAAGTGCGTGGATGACCTGTCTCCTTCGCTTGTTATCTATAGTTTTGACAAAAGCAGCCAAGTAAAATGGATTTGAAAACAATTCCGATAAGCACAGTCGTCCAAGCATACGGTTTTCACCGCTATCTATACAAAACTGTGCCGCATGCATGGTGACATTGTAGTATTTCATTAGTGAGCTAACAGATAAAGAACCATTAACACCAGACCTGACATGATACATGAGGACAAACATTATTTGCTTAACCTCATTAATTAGCTCTAGATCTTTACCTGGTTGATTAGTTTTAATCAACTTTCCAAAGCTCATTTTATAATTACCGCTAGCAGCCAATCGATAAGGTTTTAAATCCCAGTCCATCTGGCCGTAGTAAGCTGTAACTTTATTGCTTCTGTCACGACACAGGACGAAATTATCTGGAATGTGATTACCTAATGCGCTGTCGAATATATCCGGTGCAATAAACTCTTCACTACTCAATTTTTGAGCTGCCAAAGCCAAGAGATAACAACGATTTTGAATCACTTTCGGGTCGTTCACGGGTTCATCCCATTTTGCTCTTCAAGAAATATTAAGCCTAGAGCCTCATATCTTTGAAGTCGATTTTCCCAGTACGGGGTAAGCTCTCCTAGTTTAAATACCCGGTCACTAATTTCGCTGACTTTTTTACAGCCTTTTGGGGATTTCATCTTAATTTGATGAAGTATTTGTCGGACCCTAGCTGATAACAGTAAAAAAAGCTCATTAGCCTTATTTGCATCAGAAACGCCATTGAGCACGCCCGTTACAATGTAAAGCAGACTAAACAACTTATGGATATCGTCATCATCATCGGCATGGCAAATATAGTTAATACAAAAAAGACATCCATACTGCTTTCTACAATCCGGTTCAATAGGGGGAGACTCTATTGCAGACTGTGGGCGCTGAAAATCATCACAATGACCTGCAGCAATGGGGCGATGTTTGCAGTCTTGGTCCTTGTAAGCGTTCTGAACTACATGTCTTGATGCCTCATACGCAGCCTCCCAAAAACTTGAGAGTTCGTTTTGGGCTCTCTCTGGAGATACCATCATATAATGGCGCTCGTTAGTCTGTTCTGAGTGGTTTAAGACTTGAGCCACTGTATGACGATCAACATCCGGTTGCTCATGTAAAAAAAGGCTTTTTGTTTTTCTAAACTGGCGAGATGTCAGCATTTCAAAATCTGAAGGCATGAATATACCGATTATCTTTTTTCGCTGAAAGCTCCTTATATTTGCTTCAGATACAGAAACAGGCTCCCAGTCTTTGACCTTCAATCCAAAAAACAATCGACTCTCTTTTTTTCCGTCCAGAACCCATTGTCTTAATTTCAAGTATTTTCTGAATAACGAAACGGCCCCAGCAGCAATATCATATTGCACGGTTTTTCCAGCTGCTCTAAGTTTAATAGCGCGATAACTTTTGTTTGTCAGCGACTTATCGAATTCTAATTTACCATTAAATTCTAACTGTGCTATTTCGCTTGCATATGCACCAGTCAACATCATAAACAACATCTGATAAGACTGCATAGCTGTACAGGCAAAGGCTCGACGACATTTCGCGCGAGGATCTAGGTTTGCTTGTGCAAGACGTTTATTGGAGCGTTTTAAGTTCTCCCTAAGCTCGCTTTTTTTCTTATTTGGACGCTTATCAAAATACTCTTTTTCTGTTGCCATCCTACCCAATTGGTGGTTGTACACATCGGTAGAGCGATTACAGTAGGGTGTAACTCTATGTGTAGCATATGGAAATATAAAGGTTGTATAGTCAGGCATTCTCAACTTAAAAGGGAGCTTCTTTTCATATATGAGAAAACTCGTCAACTCTTCAGCCAGAGACTTATAAATGTTGAAAGCATATTTTAGATCAGCACGTTTGCGAGGAGCCGTCACAGAAACACTACCATTAAATTTCACTGTGTTGCCAACTATGTAATCACTTATCTGTTTTCCAAAATGAACCTGAATCAAAAAAGCAATGTCCACTTGTTTGATCTCAGCCTGCCTCGGTGTGATTTGATTGCTGGTAACCTGATGTTTAAGTTCTTTAGATATCTCTCTATACACTACTTCCGATTGCTCGGTGTCCTTCAAAAATAATTCTGCAAAACCACGCTCTTCTATGTAGTTGAAAGCACCTCGTACTCTTCCTATAATGGCAACTACGGATTTCTCTTGATACCCTTTTGTGACGATATAATCCATCAAAGAACGCAAAAAATTACGCCTATGTTTTATCAAAGACTCTTCTACAACAAGGTATGGATTTTGGTTTTGGCCATTTATGTATTTTCTCTTAGCGTAAGCAATTGCTCCCAAGTCCATAGGTAGCTTCTTCCCTCCGTTAGGTAAAGAAACTCTAAGTTGCTCCGGGTAAAGATATTCATTTTCTACTAGATCACGTAAGGTAACGATTACTGTTTCTCGTACAACATAATTCGCGTCAGACACTCCCCCCCCCCCTTTCCATCCCATATAAATCAAATACCCTTTCTTCATACTTTTGTTGAGCAGAAAGTCTATTGTCAATCCCATCAAATAACTTTAAGTAATGCTCAGTAGTGGCTCGTTCCGAATGATGTAATCGCTTTTGCACCATAGAGATAATGTCTCCATCTGTAGCTAGTCCTTTTGCAACAAGAGGTTGAAGAAAACGATAATAACGAAGAGCGTAGGTTGCTCTTAACCAGTGAAATGTAAAATCATCTGGAAATACTTCATTAGAATAACTCTGCAACTTCTTTTTCATATAAGATGTATTACGTCCTTGAGGTCTACTCTTCTTTGTCTTATATCTTGGATCTGACTTAGCCATGTAATGAGGCTCACCCTCTGGAGAAAGGAAAAGGTACATATCCTCTCCACATAGCACGTCACCATTCTTCGATAAAAACTTATTGCGCCGTTCTCTAGCTTTTTTACACTTTGCATATGTACAAATTTGTGCTGCTAATGACGCAGGGAAGTATAGAGTTTGTGGTTTATTAAATTTCGTATCAATGCCAGTACCTGGACCAGCTTTAAGCATGTACGTTTTATCTGGTAAGAGCTTGTCAGAAGAAAATGCGTCCAAATGTTTCATTCGCATGGTAAGAATAGTTTGTTTACGTGAACCTGTATGCAACGCTATATAGTGTATAAGGCGTTCATCAACCGAAAATACTTTGGTTTGTAAAACCCTCAGCATGTCTTCCAGTTCTGCATCACGCAAAGGTCGAAGATCTTCGCCATACTCCCTAACACAACCAATAGGAACTGGGCTAGCTTGCCTGCTGATCGCTAAGCTCTGGTGACGCTTCTCAACGTTAACCCCATAACTTCTTCCATGCGAATTCTTAAAGAACAATCGTACAGACTCAACGGTGTCAACTCTTTCAAGATCTATCGTTGAGTTTGGTTGTATAGAAAGATATTTGTAATAGTCATAAACGACCTTTGTTCTTTTATTCAGGCTAGCTCTGGCCAAAGCTCCGTTATCTACGTGCTGTAACAATTCAAAAAAATATTTATACGTAGGTCTTTGGGGCTTACGACCTACAAAATTCGTATGATCAATATTGTGATGCTCGCAGAATATCTTGTAATCGAGCAGCATACTTGCTCTTTGTCGTAGAGCATCAGAGACGGTATAGCCCTTACTGTTTTCTCTAGCTGCGGAGAATAAAAAGACATTAGCTTCGTCCCAAGGAGAGCCGTCTAGATTTAACAGAAAGGGGAATAAATAAATGTCATGCCTTTCATCGAAAGCCAAGTTGGGTGTCACAAAATATGACTCTCGATCTTCACACGACTTCAATATCGATTGCTTACTGATTGGAGTAGAGCTTATTTCCGCATAAGTGTTTCCTACATGACGAATAAGCACAATCCTCTCATTTTTGGACAGCTCCATGGGACAACCTCCTAAGTGCGAACAATCAAAGTGTCAATCCTCATACATCATACATGCACTGTCAATCTGGAAGATCCCAACTATTTGCGTAGTCGCGCAAAATAACCCCCACCTTAGTCTCGTTGCCGGAAAGCAGTTGACGCTTAAACCCTTTCCCCTGCTCTGCATCCCTACGAGCTTTGTCATTAAGATATTCGTGAGTACCCCAGCTTGATTCTGGGATGTCTTTTTCTAGAATGTCTGAAACGAATTGCGATCGCTTGACAACATGGCCAAGATCGAAAGATAAGCCATCAGCCAGCCCTTCAGAGACAGCTAAAAACCAGTATCTAGGGCGGTTCTCAATCGTACCTGTGTCACTGCCATCCAAAATACGCTCTAGGACTTTGTAACCAAGTCGTTTCAGTTCCTGAATAAGCAATGTGTAGATTGATGAACCCTTAGCTTCGTGCACATTTTCACTGACCAATATAGCGGCGTTCGAGCTTTTTATAGCATTGACAAGACCGAATAAGGATGTTGCGCTTTCATGCTCTTCTGGCTTGAGTTTATGCCGACTTCGCCCCGCTTTTGATAAACCCGTACAAGGCAATGAAAAACTAAGCAAATCGACATCCGTGAAATATTGGGACTCAACCTCTTCTACCTTTCCTACATAAAATGATGTCGTATCGTTAATCGCCCATGAGTTTTTCGCGGCTGATTGAAGGTAACTAAGGTTGCTATCAACAACCCAGCACAGGTCACCTTTGATGCCAGCTTCGGCTAGTCCATCATGAACGGCGGTCGTTGATATACCCCCACCAGTACATATACTCGCTTCTTTCAGAGTGCCCTTTTTCAAGTTAGCAATACACTGAGCCTCTCGCTGACGCTTAGCCTGCTCTTCGTGATGCAAAGTGATGGTGATCTTATTTACTGAAAACACCACCTTGATGCGAGCACCCCTGCCAAACCATTCATCAAGCAGTGGTATTTTAAGGTCAATGATCGGCAGCGTTCTACCATGCCTATTCCTGCCGGAAACCCGACCTTTTCCATTTTCATCCGGCTCTAATACTAGGGAGTTGTTCACCTTTTGATATGTGTATCGCATGCCTTTAGCAAAACCTGCTAATGACAGCTTCGCACCCTCAATCCAAAGTCGAGGTAGTTCTTTGTTTTCACCGATACCGCTATAAGTAACATCAAGCGTTTCCGCTTGCTCATTCAGCTCTTGTAGATTCAAAACTCTTCTTCCAATGAGTGCTAATTATGAATTACGTGCTTCAAAGCTAGTTTTTTAATAAAACCAACAGATGCAAAGTCTTAGCTAATGAACAGAGTTTGGATAGGCAGGAAGGGAGTGGGTGGTAGCTGCGACACTACCACCCATCTGTCCACCCCAATCAAACGAGAAAAAAGGTGAACGCTGCCAATTCTATGCCCAAACAAACACTGAATCAAATAACAAGAAAGAAACACATGCCCTAATGGATATCACGGCAGATAAAATCAGCGCGTGCATCCCTTATCAACGGGTGTTTTAAGCCACCTGTTCAACAGTTAAATGTGTGACATTGTCACGGATGGAGTTAAAGTATTTCCCGAGAAAGCCGCCAAAGTTGAACCAAGCGCGAGGAGAAGGCCCATTGCCAAGCATTCGTTGTACATGTGTTGAGTTCCCGCGACTACTGACTAATGGATGTTTACCACTAATAACATCTGCGAGAACCTTCCATAGAGATTTAGGGACTTCCCTGATCCTAGAGTGTTCTAGAGGCGTGATTAATCGCTGTAAACCATTCTCTGCGTATTCAGGGTGAGCGACCATCGCAGATGAAATTCGTGGTGATGCATAGTTAGCGGTTAAAGTAGCAACTTGGTCTTCATCGCCAAACAATAAGTTGTGCTTAAAATTCAGTTTCGGGTTATGTTGCTTCTTGGTCACATGCTCCATCTTGCTCCACCGCCAGCTATCAAGCGGCACATCCTCACGAATGTCATTAAAGCATTGTCTTTCAACACTCATCGGCGCTTGAAATAGCCCCGGTCGTAAAGGTGGAAGTCCATCAGAAATAATGGTTACGCAAGCACGCTCTCGTATTTCAAAATCACCATTTTCGTAACCGCTAATTTTAGTGCTCTCTACTCTATATCCATATTCTTTGAGCTCGCGACTCATGATCGATAATGTTTGGCTAGATATAAAAAGTGGCGTGTTCTCAATTACAACTAGAACGGGGTTGAGCTGAACTAGCATTGAGATTAGCGAGCAAAATAAAGTTCCCGCAATTGGATGATCTAAGTCTCGCTTGTCTGGTGGACAAAGTGTTGATTGGCCAACGCATGGATAGCCAACTTCTACAATATGGACTGGGTTAAGAGTACTTAGCGGAACTTGTCGCATATCCATTGCAAATGCCTGGGCATCATCAGTCTTGTTTTCCCAGATCGGGTTTCCCTCGACCTGTAATGCGACAGCGAGTTTGTCATTATCAACGGAGTATGCCATCTCTACCTCAATCCCCTGCTCCTGCATTCCCCTCGCTAGATGATAGGCTGTCATCCCCAAACCAGAGCATAAAGAAGCCTTTCGCAGTGGTGTACCGTTATCTAGTGCTTTCTTTGCGGATAGCTCACGCGCAATACGCTTTGCTTCGTTTATTGGGATAGTGATGAGAAGGACGCCTTCAGAGAACGTAACAGTAACGCGTTCTACCCCTTTTAGCTTCGTACCCACAGTTTTGTTTCGCAGCTCAATCAGCTCGCCACGAGATGTGTTCATAACCGCTCTTTCACCATCTGGTTTGAGTTCTAGCTTAAAGCCATCCCTATAATCCAAAACATCAAAAGCAGCTCCAGAAACATAGCCAACCCTACGCAGTTGAGATGAGTTTTTGATGTAGATGCGTCCTGCGCCATTCGAAAGGTGCTTTACCGAGTAAGTTTCAGATACTTGCAGCATGTTCAGCTCCCTCAACGCACTGTCTATGGGCAAGTGCCATATATCCTTCACTGTTATGCTTAATAACTAAGGCGTCTTGCTGTATTAACTCTTCACAATAAGGGCAAGCAGGAAAGTAACCTGCATCTAACGTTGTTACTTCTTGAATATCCATTTAAAACTCCAATAGTTTTTAGCTGGTGGTATCACTAAATAATTTCAGCTCGAATCGTGTCGCATCTTAAAGCGACAGCTTGCGCCATTAGCAATGAGTTAGGGGAGCCTTTAAGGCGGGACATCGTTAGATTGCCTCGTTCCATAGACACTATCTCCAACTCAGGCAAGGTATGCGCTTGCGGTTCTACATATGTAGTGGGCTGTGTAGTTGAGTAACTCACCTCAACATTGATGTTTACCGAGCGTAAAACACGGGCCAGCTCATATGTTGTGTATGTTGAGCGGATAAAACACGTTATAGCTTCAGGGAAATCGATAGCACTATTTTTCATAGAGTATCTCCCATTGAGAGATCGCCTCTTCGGGTGTTAAACACAGCTCGAAGCTCATTAAAGGAGTTACAAGAGTAGAATCTTTTGACGTTTTGCCACACCAGCACTGAGTTTGATGTTACTGGCATTCCTGACTGGCTACTTTTCAGTACTAGTGTCATACAAAATGGACACGCTTCACAATCTAACCATCCAGCCATTTTCTGCTCCATGTGGGCTGACTTACCACAGTTAGAGCATTCGCCGACTGTACTTTCCTCTTCCATAGAAATCGCTACCCCTTAAAATTAACTGACCATATCAATATAGCACAAACAAATTAGCTGTAAAGGTTCCTTTGGCAAGTGTTATTGATAAAACTATTAAATAGGATTATTTTTAATAGGTGTTACCAATAAGTGAAGGGATCTTTAAGTGTCTGTTTAATGACATTAGTACGGTTGGTGTGGTTGTTGAGCGCAAGATAGTCAAACAAGCAATAACAATTAAATGAGTAAATTAATATAGCGCAAATCTCTAACGTGAGTTACACTGCTTATGAAAATGTCAGAAAACAACTTGGAGGTCCGCGTGATCTATTTTTACTCAAAGTCGCTAGAAGCGACCGGTGTCTTGCACCCGTTAAGTAGTGATGAAGAAAAACAAATTCATTCAAAAGGCTCATCAGGTGGCCAGCTGCGACCTAACCGATTTCGCTGGTGTCACATCAAGCCTTATATGCTGCACACCAATTGGTTCAAGAGTGACAATGGCGTAAGCATCGCTCTCCACAATGAAGAAGCGCTAAACGGGTACACTGACATGCCATTAGGCACTCGTTTTTTACAAAGTGAAAACACACTGTTTTGGTCCACTCAGGCGAAAAAACAGCTACTTCGCTATCTTTACCACCGCCAGCAGTTCATGAGTGGCGATGATAAAAACAAGCAGGAAAGCAAGGAGAAAAAAGAGATAGCCAAATCTCGCTTCAAACTGGTAATGTCATATCGCCGTACGAATAGAGGCTTATTGACACCGGTATTAATGCCAATGTTTTTCAATAAAAGTGTGCTTACCCTCCTCACGATCATCCATAAGATAGAATCCATTCGAGCCACTTCCGCTCGTTACAAAAACTCACGAGCAATCGAGAGAGGCATTCGAAACTATTTAGAAAGCCTTCTACCTGAAATATCCGTACTGCAAATTTCCAAACCGAGTACTAATGACATCATCACGGCGTTAAAATTGGAAATATTTGAGCGCAGCGCCCAATACGTATTGGATGACTTAGGAACCGTTCAGTGCATTCATGACACAAACAAGTTAGCAGGCGTTCTTGAGGCATTCGGAAAAGAAGTTAATCTGGTGCACCTTGAGAGTATTGAAAGGCTTAATTCAGCCCCGAATCTCAAAAGCGAAATACGGCTTATCACTGAAGAAGCCCTGACTGAAATTTAGTTTTATTGGTCATATATCAAAAGGCCGCTATATATAGCGGCCTTTTCATCACAGTCTAATAAGTTCTACTCTCTATTTTTCGGGAGCTTCTCTTTAACCTTCAATATTAATACGATGATGAGGCTAGCCACTAGTAGAGTCATCATCACGGCCATAACTGAACTGGCAGCCGACAGGAAGGCTCTTAGCGATTCATAAGCGATGACTTTTGCATCAATGCTATGAACCACCTCTTTGGAATCCTCATTACTGGCAACCGGAAAGATATAACGCTCCAAGTAATGAAGTGAAATACCGCCCGATAGTGAACTCACAACGATAATGACGGATACAATCTTCTGCCAGCTCTTAACAACCAGAGCGCCAAAAATTCCCTCGTAGGCAGATATCATGGTTGTTCGCATGAATATTACAACAATGACACCAAAAGACAGTGCCGACAAAAAAACGAAGAATAATAGAGATAGCTCTTTCATGCTGCCCTCACGTTAAAACAGAGTAACGTATGAAACTTCACTCGAAAAAATGTTAAAACTAGGATCGGCAGAACTCGTTTTGGTGTAGCCTGGCTGCGACTTATGCCCCATGAATGAGGTTTTTGTCTCGGTCACTATAGGAAAATGGTCTTCTACACCATTTTGAAATGACACTCTGTATCCATCGAGACGTTTCATATCCAGCGTGACCAAAACATGGTTGTTCTTTTTCTCCGCTACCGTCAGGGTGGACATGCAATCTACCTGCATCTCCTCATGTATGTATTCAACATTACCAGTACTATTGTCCGTAATCTTCGTTTTAAGCGCGTTGTAGCCCTTAAATTCAGGGCATAAATCATATTGGTAAGACTTGTTAAATTCACTAAAATAAATTGTGATAGAGCGCTCAACGGTTTTCTCGTCGATCCCTTTGGCCAAATAGTAGTAAGCGCCTACCGCATTTTCCTTATCCCCCCTTACAATATGTTTCTCTGGGTTCGGTACGAAGGTGTCATTCTTTTCCATGCTGGCGCAACCAGAAAGAACCAATAAACCCGACAGGCATAGGGTACGATACATAAAAATCTCCTTTTTGATATACGGTGCCTAGATCACTTAAATCGAACAATGGCAGAGCTAATCACCGTGATTTAATAAACAATGAACCATTATTGAATGGTGTTTAGGTGGTTCGAGACTTCGCAACGTGAGGTCACCAAAATCTCTCCATAGCAATTCGTTCTCCATCCTCGATACGTAACCTATGCTTATCGAAGAATTCTTGATACCTACTCATTTGTCGCTCACAAAAGTTGTTGAGTTCTCGCTTAGGCAAGCGTGGGGAATACACATGAGTAATACCACTATCAATTTCTCCGATCATAATCGTTCCATCTTCAAAACAGGCAGCAGAAGAACCGACCATATCAGAGGCCATACTTATAAAATTCATGTCCCTGTCGCCAAAAGCTAATTCATGGCGACCAGCTTCATATGAACGCCCTGGAATGATGAGTTTACTGCCATCAATGAAGGGCGTATCTTCAACTACGAATGTGCGGCCATCATGCACATAAACATCATCAGGAGTAAGCGAAAGCGGGTTTACTTGCTCCCATCTATCGTATTTAAAACACTCTACCAACATATAAACCCCGTTTACTCTGGCTCGTGTTGATCTAGACTGAAACATTCAAAACACTGGCCATGAGGCGAGCCCAAACATGCCTCACAGCTAATGAAAACTTTCATTTCTGGTTCAGGAAGTAGCTCAACCTCTAGCCCTAGCCGCTCTTTCAGATAGGAAGCTGAAAACCCTTCTGGAATATGATGCTCAAAAGCAATATTCCGGCACCACAATGCGCCATCAATTTGTCCATCGATGAGCGGCTGAATATTCTTGTCTAGAACTTGCCTCGCGTTTGCATCCATTTCTCTGGTCAGTTCTTCGTAAAATTCTTCTTCTGATTGTTCCATAGGTTTATCCATGTAGTGATTACATCCAACATGCAGGTTTTGCAACTAAAGTTAACTCTCACCAAAATAAGCAATGGTTACTGTGTCAGCTGAAGTAATTTCAGTTCGATACAATAACCGGAGCTCTTCTTTTAACTCACTCAAGTTCGAGAAACCTTCCATTGCCGCATGTATATCGTCAAGCTTTCCGAATGTTGTTATTTCAACTTCTCGAATGGTGGAAATAAAAGACAATTCCAGGCTACGACAAGTTAATAAAACCTCCCCTTTGTAATAAGAGCGCTCCCCCAAACGTATTGTTGAACGCTCGTCCTTGAACAACTTTTGATAATTGCTAGGTGTAAATGGAATCTCCTGCATAACGAATCACGCCTCAAGCTAACTAAACATCACAAGAGCGAAGAGCTAGGCTAGCTTTTGAGACCCAATGTTAGGCAAATTCTGGTAGCAAACATGACTCCTTCTGCCTTTCGAGCATTCATCCAAACACCAAGCAATGTGTCACTGGTGAACTCTTGTCTATCCGAGTGGCGTGTTAACACGTATTTCATATTGTATTCCTCCACGTTCTATTAAGGAGCGAGCACCATTGCTCGCCAGTTTCTGTCAAACTAATATGTATGGATCTTGATAGAGGCTAATGCCCACTTTGTTTTCGCTTTTGAAGGGGTAACTATGGCTATAGTTGTAAGTGAAGTTGTTTTCACCCACCTGATTGATTTCGATAGAAAATCTCTGTTGCTTGGCGTAACGCTGACTAACTTTAATTGACGTCTTGCATTGCTGTTGCAATTTAAATAGTGCTTTCCATAAGGAAACGGCTGACGTAGGTACGCAGCTTATTTCCCAGAATACTTTATTGTCGAATTCTCGCTCATCATGTCGTTGAATATTCCTACCGTGCTTGAAGTCGGTAATGTTGAACCTAAAGGAATTAGCAACGGAGGCTTGTTCAATATCCATGGCGATGGATAGCAATTCCTGTTTCGTTGCTTGGGGCATCGTGTTGCTATGCCGAGAAATCCGAATCGCTATATCTTCTGGATTGAGCTCTTCGTTGTTGGTGGTTTGAGTAATACACGCACAAAAAGTATCTAACAATCTCTGGCCTTCGACGTCTTGAGGTTCGCGCTCTCCGTAAACAAGACCATTGAGAGTATGCCCCCACTCCTTTAGAAGCTTAGATCGAAGTTGTCTGATTGCTTTGCTGATGGCACTGTCGATATTCAGTGGCCACTTAATGAAATCCAGTTGCGATATCTCTTTTTGGGAAAACTCATAGCCTCTACATATCAACTCATCCCTCACTTGCTCAATCACATCACACCCGAAATCGTGACCGATTTGAGAATTAAACTGAGTGCCATCACAGGAATTTAATGCCGCAGGCAGGTGCTCTTCTATCTTGGAAAGAAGCATAGCTGTAGTGGCGTTCGTTAAGTCTTGAGGAAAGAGATAGGAGCGATTTGAACGTTGAATGGAACTGTAAAAAACAGCTTTCGAGTCCAACAATAAATCTCTTGTTATCTTTAATATCTCACCTGGATTAAGTGCAATTTCGGGCTTTTGAGATTGCCATAGCACCCCATGTTTATATCCCAACATGAAGTGATGGTTCCCACTCTCTTTAATCCCTTCTATTTCAGGTAAATATTTTGAGTCTTCCGGTAGTGTTACATGCTTTGACCCGATGACACATCCCATTTCGTAGAGCAAATGTTTACTCTCGTCGGGGCATTTACGACAGTCATCGGCTCCTATGCCTTTAATTCCTTTGAGAACCAATAGCTCAAGTTCGACTTCTGCTATCGCGATTAGAAGACCAGTTGTGTCGGCACATTTGTAACGCCAGCAACTCTGATCTTGCGCTTCAACGACATTGCAAAGCGCTCTCTTGTATTCCTTGGACTTAACAAAACAAATGGGGTCATCCAAAATTCCGTTCATTCGGTGTCCTTTCGTATGATACATAGGGTTCACAATCTATGACCTATGGCTAAAGGCCATGGTCGACCTTCGTACATGTATCCGAATTGAATACAACACATTGGCCACATAAAGATCTTTATAGAACAGAAAAAGATCATGTGATATATAATAGCAAAATTAGTATTCAACACAAAATCATCAAAATGATTCTGCAAATGTCACAAGAGACATTCTGATTCAAAGAGGAAAATATGATTCTGGAGCCTGCTGTAAAAGCGATTCACGCCAGCATTAATCTGCCTAACTTAGTAGCCAGACCAATGTTTGGTGGCATTACGTTCTTTTCTGACAACATACCATTTGCTATGTACCAAGAAGGGGATTTTTACATACGCAGTAGCGAATCGCGTAAATCTGAGCATATAACAGCTGGGCGTAAACCATTTGTTCAAGAGAAACGCCACGCTGCAAAAGTATTAGAAGTTAAAACAAGGTATTACCGTCTCTCATCTCAAGAGCTGGTGGACACAATACTACTTAATAAGTTGGCCCACCAAGCCTACACTGAGTCCAAACAAGATAAACTCGAACAAACTGAGGTTCCTGTCGTACGCATCAAAGATCTGCCCAATATGCAGCTAACGACTGAGCGACTACTAAAAGGTGTGGGTATCACAACCCCAGAGCAAATGCGTCAAGAGGGAGCGGAGGCGATCATTCAGAAGCTTCAAGAGGCACAGCGCTATGTATCAGAGGATCTAATCCACAAACTGCAAGGGGCGATAACGGGTAAACACTACCTTGTCGTCAAGAACAACCACATAAACAATAACAAACTACCTCACCACGTAGCGTTCGAGAGCTCGGCAATAGATAGAAATCGTGCATAATTAATTTGCATCACCATGCCATGAAAGATAAAAAGCCAGCATCGAGCTGGCTTTGTTTGTATTTAGCACTCTAAAGCATTGGAGCAGAACGCTCGACCTTGCGCCTGTATGTTCGCAGTTTTGATTGTAGCTTTGATGGAGTAAACAGCTGAGTTGAAAACAACGAGTGCTCTTTATTGACTACCTCAATAGCTTGCTTAAGTGTAAGTTGTGGCTTCTCGCGCAATGTCGCTATCACTGCATTCTTAAATTCTAACTCTTCAAGAGCGGACAAACAGGTATGCTCCGTTTGCTTTGTTCGCATGTAACGAATAGACAAGCGGTAAAGTATAGCGGAAGGAATCGCAGCTGCTACAACTGCAAAAGAACCTGTTATTAATGCAGACAACACCGATTCGTGTGAAAGAACATACGTAATCATCTCATTCATAGTAACACCTCAATTAACTGACCATATTATTTTAACACAAATAGATGTCAAAAAAAATGCCTAACTCAAAATGAAGAGCTAGGCAGTAAAGTGTCAGTTGAGGTAGTTCTTATTGTGCAGTAAGGAAGTGTAGCTATTTATCGATTACGCCTTAGACGCAATAAACCCATGGCCAAAAGAGTAAGAATCCCGATTGAACCACCACCGCCGCCACCGCTAGTAGACGCTGTAGAGCTATCACCAGACCATGTCGTGTTTATGGCAGTAAGGTCTACTAATGAATTCATGACCTCTTTTTCAGAAATCGCGACCGCATAAACCTTATCGTCGTAAGGGTCGGCATCGTTAAACATCGCATGGATAGAGCTGAAAGGAACGGTAACTGTCTTAGATGTTTCATTTGCTGCAAAAGCAACTGTAACTGGTTGTAGCTCATTACCAACAGTTGCGTTAGTGCCACTGATATGAAGATACGCATTGATCGCGCTGGTGGTATCTTTGGTCCGTGTCACAGTGAACTCATACTCGCTTGTAGACGTATTTTCAGACACAGACATTGTCATCGTGTTCATGTTCAAATATGAAGCATGCGCTGGAACCTCTGGGGCGAAGGTGTTGATGTGACTAACTACGTTGCCACCCCCAGATGCACACCCAGATGCACCACTGATTTTCTGAGTCACAGTGCTGGCATTATTTACAAAATTCGAATCCATTAATGATGCAGAGCCATCATCACAGGTTTGACCATACCCAAAGCTATTGCCTGAACTGTTATACTCAAACAAAGCCGCATCCGAAGCGGTATGACTTGCACCTACAGCTGCGTGTAACACTTCGTGAGCCATAAAGTGTTTGTAACCTGATGCTTCATAACGGTTCAGAATATTACCTGTTACCGCCACCTTCTTGTAGTCGGTGCCGCCACCGCGTAGGCCGACGAATCGAAACTCATTAATAGCTTCTCCGTAACCAGAGTTGCCATTGAATGTATCACGCGCTATTCCTAGCTGAAGGTGACCGGCATTATCCGTTGACGCCTCCAGAGAGCCAGAAGACATATCGTTAAGTAACCCAAAAACATTGTAGTTTGCCGCAAAGGTTGCTTCATCCAAGGCTTCTATTTTTGCTGGCACTAATACCAGGTTTGCACTTGAATCAGAAAAAAGGGTGTTCGCCGCATCGATGCTGCGATAAAAGCCAATAATTTCGCTAGAAACTAAAATGCTTGAATCAGAGGTATACCCCTCTGAGTAAAAAAGAGAGATTTCTAGATTGGTTGCGCTGGCTGCAAAGCTTGCTGTCAATGCAGTAGCCAATAAAAGACGCTTCATGAATAGACTCCGTATTTAACTTGTTAACTGACCATATAAACTTAGCGCAAATAAATATGATTCACAAGCGATTTATTAAAATTTTGGATTTGAGATGCTCGCCGTCTCCAAACGGCTACACATCGTGCTAATAATTTCATAAACTTTGAGTCACGTCATACTGGTTTTGTTTTTATGTGTAAACTGTCACTATTTCAATAAATCATATATAAATCGCTGAATTGGATTAGCTTTGAAAGGTGTCATTAACATCAGATATGGAATAAATTTACCAGTTGTTACTACCTAGAATAAAATAATGAGGGTTGTCTAATGGAAAGTATTACGAAATTAATGTCACGCAGGAACCTGCGTGCAGCGATTAAAAAAGACAGTGTCACGCACGAACAATTAGAGAAATTCATCAACCTGTTAATGGAAGAGGCGGAGCCACTCAAGAAAGCTGAAGAGGAAGCGAGAGCTAAGAAAGAAGAGCAGGATCGTCTTATCGACGAAATGATTAAGAAAATTCATGATGCCGATATTTCCACTCGTGATTTTGTGTCGAGATTAGAGCTGGGCCAAACGGCAGGAAGAAAAAATAAACGCACTGTCCAACCAAAATACAAATATACGGATGGCGGCGTTGAAAAGACATGGACCGGACAAGGTAGAACACCCGCTGCTATGGAAGAGCAAATGAGTAGCTCCGGAAAGACATTAGATGATTTTCTGATCACCTCTTAACCAAAAACTTTTGCAGAAAAACCTTTTGATGTAAAGCGAGCAATATGCTCGCTTTATGTTTACTGGTGGTGCAGCTTAGATCGTGTTTGCGTGGCTACCAATAAAATGCACTCTCACGGACCACAAGAAATGTAAAGTTGAGGTAAGAACTAAGCCTAGCATAGCCATATGTGCTTGCGAGTTGGTAATAGCCCCATAACTAAACTCAAACTCTGAAGCGGGGATAATAATAGCCGAAAAGAATACAGCCATTGTAACAAAAGCAGCCCGCACTCCCAGCTTAAGCGTCGATAAGTAGTAATGTGCAGACCAAATGGCACAGGCAAAGGCAGCCAGACTAAATGGATCGTAAAACAGGAACAGTGGTTGCCCTAAAAGATAAAGTTTTATCATCCTTCTTTCCCCTAAACGTAAACCAATGCTCTAATGAGATTTCTCAACCAAATCAATGTCAAACTTCTCGATGATACCGTACTTTTCCAAGTATCCCCCAACCAGACGTTCTTGAAAGGCCATTTCAGTTAACGAGCAAGCGAGAAATTTAAAACGGGTCCACTTCCAAAACATAGCCCCTCTTAAATACTTGCCATCACTATTGCGTCTAATATAGTACTCCACAGTCGCCTCCTTGCTCATGTTGGAACTTAATCTAGCGTACAAGTGTATTATGTCGGTGTTGTTTGCGTTTCCGCACTGCCTCCACCAACAATAGAAGCCTTTACAGGTATCCATCGGCTTCCAACTGGCTTGTCCTGGTGTTCATTTCTATAGTACCTTTCGTCCACTAACTGTCGATAGTGTGCACTTCTTATATGCTGACCACGGCTACTTGTATTGTGTTCACCACCTAACTTAAAAACGGTTGTACGGCTACCCTTTAATTCATGCTTCATGAGGCCAAGGTGTTTGGGTTTTTTAGCTAAACCCACAGGGAAACCATCTCGCAAATACTCACCTTCGGTTATATGGTTAAACAGCGACATAGAGACAACCAACTTGAGGGAGACTGCCAGCCTCTTTTTCTCATCAGCTGTGAGGGTCAGGGCCGCTCCGTAGTGGCCAACAACATCGTGAATGCGTTCTGGATCGTTTGTACCGGCAATTTCTTTCAATTGAGCGCCCGAGACACCCAGTGTTAATTTTTGATTGTGTTTAGCCATACTGTCAGGGATAACAATCGTAAAAAGCAGCTGCTCTTCGTTAACTGGTGCACCCAATACTGGTTGATTAAATGCATCTGCGATCTGCTTGGTAGACTCAGTTCGACTCTCATAGTCACACACCATAATTGGCAGTATCGGCACTCCATCAATCTGTAAATTGGTCGTTGGTGAAATGGCAAAAACACTGCGGTGTAGTGGTAAGGAGTCCATCATAGTACCACTAAACTTCATTCGATATAGATACTCAGCATCTTCATTATCGATAAACACGTAGTTCCTACCGCTGTTCACAAACGCCAGCTCCATGAGGTTGATATCATGGTCTATGCTGAAGCTATACTCAACGCCATTATCTTTAATGAATGCATCGTTTAACATAGAGAAGTATCGCTCAGGTGCTATTCCTGCTTGCTGTGGAGCGGTAAGAAAATCTTCAACACTAGTGCGGTAGCAACGATATTTCTTCATTCTTAAATTATTTCCTTATTGTTGGTTAGTAACCCATTCTGCTGCCAAGCGTATCGCGTAGATTCATTGATACCAGTATGCATATTTCGAAATATACATTAAAAGCACGCTTGTCTAACGTTTTTGCTGATATAGGCATTGGGTGAGTTTCAACCACCTTAGCAAAGTGATTTTTTAGCCGTGCCATACGGTTACCTAACTGAGTTGGCTTAACATCACAACTGCTCGCGAATGACTGACATAGGTGAAGCTCTATCCCCCAATAATCAACGCACTTAGCCCTTAATTGAGATTGAAGGCGTATTGCATCATGATAAGCTTGCTCGGTACCCAATTCTGGCCATATATCTATCCAAAGGTAATCGACTCCCCTCAAATCAGCGACCAGGTCAACAGGAAGAGCTGCGCGACAATCAGCACAAACCATTCGCAATCTTCCAGTTTTAATATTCTCCAAAACGTATTGACGTTCTGAATCATCAAGTATATCAGGGAAGCTTTTCAACAATGTATCATCGATATCAATAATCGTTAGCTGTTTTACACTAGCTTTGCGCAAGATACTTAAGGCTATCATTCCCAACCCCAACCCAACGACAACTACCCGCCCTTTTGCTGAGTGGTGCGCCATTAAGTGCGACTCAATCTCTAGAGGTGTTAATGACATCCATGTTTCGCCATCTTTTAGAAGTGCTACTCCTTCACCTTCCTCAGATAAGGCACTGAAGTAACCCTTTACTGGGCGATGAGTAAAACGTTTGAGTGACCATTGCCCTGTTTGGCAAGAATCCTTTCGATAGCTAGCTAGTTTAGGCAACCCTGAAAAGTGCTTACTTAGCTTTTTTTGCAAAACATCGCCATTTTTAATGGTAAATGAGTTCATAAAGAGTGGATACCAATTGATTGTTAACTGACCAAATAAATATAACACAAATGAGTAAATTAGCCACCTCATATTACTCTAATCGAATACATTGAGTTGCATTTCACGCTGACACACATCACATCGCCATGGATTACATTGGCTGATAAATGTACACTGGTATAAATTTATATCTGTATTGCTAACATAAATTACACGGAAGACAATGATAGATCATAGCGAACGTATCATAAACGCCATCTCAAACAGAGATATGCAGGCCGCGCTACAACCTGTGGTTAATGTATCAACTGGCCGTTATCACTCATTTGAGGCTCTAGCTCGTCTTGCGGCCATTGAAACTTCCAATTTAATTCAAGTATCAGAAAAGTGTCAGTTGGGACACATTGTAAGCCTTCAAACTCTAGAAGTAAGCCTCATTGCAACAAGTGGAAGGAACTTAGCGATAAACTTCAACCTTTCCCCAGATCAACTTAGTCGGCCTGAAATGGTCGATAAGGTACTAGCATTAATTGATAAGTACGACTATCCACCAAATTTGTTAACCATTGAACTCACTGAGCAACCTTGTGAGTCCAATCAACTGCTCATGGCGGCTATTGTTCCATTGGCACACAAAGGAATAAATCTGAGTCTGGATGACTTTGGGGTTGGTAGTCAAAATATAGCGCGTGCGCTTGAGTTGCCGATCAATCAACTAAAAATTGACCGCTCCTTAATATCAGATATTGATAAAAAATCTTTCAAGCAAGATGTTGTGGAAGCAATTATAAAAATAGCACGAAGTTCAAACGTGGAAGTGATCGCAGAGGGTGTGGAAACACGCAATGAGTGTGAGTTTCTTATGTCCATAGGGGCAGTTTTACAACAAGGCTACTATCATGCAATGCCGAAGCTGTTTCCCTACAGGCTGAATGAAACAGATGATTTACTTGTTGACCCTTCCCACCTGGAAGAACAGTGGAGGACACAAATGCTTGCGTAACCCTCCTTTTCATGTAATATAAAAAAGCAATTGTGATAAATAATTGCTTGGCTATCCTGCCAACTGACGTTTTTTTATGTTTTGTTGTTTACTACATCCAGCCTCAGTAATTACTGAGGCTTTTTTTTTACTGAATAGCACTCAGATCGAATTCCAAATCAAAAACTCCTTTATCTAATTCCGACAAAGCAACCAACGCCCTTTTCTCCGCTGCAATCAAGCTTGCTCTGTGCTCAGTCTCAGCCAGATTGGAAGACGTAAAATTTATTGACTTAGACCTTTTTTTTGGGCGCCACTCACCTGATGAAAAATCATACTCAGGCCACTCTATCAAAATTCTATGGTATGGACGGCCACGTACTCTCACAACGGTTTTTCGAGCACTTACGCCGCAACCAAAGGTAAGCCTGTCAAGGTATCTTGGTATGGATAGAATCAAATCCGTGCGTTCTTTTCCATAGTAACGCTCCACAAAGTGCCTAGCAGCCTTCTGCGCCACAAGCTTAGGATGCTTCCATTTCCTTGCTCCAAAGTAACCGCTAAAGTCATCTTCATCGTTCCAAATTGCAGGAATGTTCACAATGAAAGCGCCGTCTCGTTTAGAGTCAGGCCAAACAAATAAGCTTCCCCTATTGAATTTCCTAGGCATAGTTACTCTCACTCTGGGTTTTACTGCAAAAGCTCGCCGTGCCCTTATTCGAACCATAATAGAACAAATGGGTAACTCCCTTAAGTAGCTCCGCATCCGTAATATCGAGTCTTTGAGTTCTCATATCTAATGGTCCTGTGCTCGTTTCGCGCTTTCAAAGAGATAGTTGCACACTGCGGTCTTGATCGCGACTCTGATATCTTTAATGCGTTCACCTTCTGCCATCAAAGGCTCAATGCTAGGGGCATTACATGTGGTTGATTTCTCCAGCTGAAAAAATTCCCCCTCGGAATTAGCGTACACCCATACATTTGGCGGTGACTCTAAAGCGCTATGAATGTATACCTTGACCCAATCAACTGCGGTGAGCACATCTACGTTACTTGATGACCTGCCATCTTCTAACAACACCAGTACAGGAGTTGTTGAGCTGGTGGATGAGTCCACGAAATAATCAAAATTGCAAAACTGCTTCGGTCCAAGCACTGGAAGAGATACTGGAATAGCGTTCATTTTTCCCCTCCTATGTTTGTTGCTAGCAGTGTTTTGCCAGGAGTGACCACAAAAACGCAACACAAAAGCGACTCAATAGGCTTATCGACTTTTGGAACAATCTTTACACGTAAAGCCATTAAATACTTGGCTACACTGATTATGCCCTCATAGCAGTCAAAGCTATCTCGAATCCCTTCCTTTGCTTTAAACACACTTAGTTGAAAACGCTCAAACATCTTTCTGGCCTCTGATTATTAACTGACCATATTAATTTAACACAATCAATTGCGAATTGGCAATGTATGGAAAAATAGTAAGGTCAGTTAGTGGGGTTCTTATGTTTGATGAAACTCCAAAGGACTTATTGAGTGATTACGAGAGATAGCGAGCGAAACGAAACCTCATTCCTATATTGCATAAAAACCAAGCAATTACGTTTTGGGAAGAATTAGTTCGTTGACTCTAGGGAAGCATTAGGTATAAACTAAACTTGTTGCACTAATCGCATAGTACCTCCGTGTTAACTGACATTTTCACGTTTGTTCTTTGGGACAAAGCCTGTTACAAAAGCGAGCAACTCTAGAAGGCCACTCACTTTGGGTGGCCTTCTACGTTTAAGTCTCTTTATAGTCAGTAGTCCGCACTCATTAGCTCACTATCCATAAGTATATTTGCTTCTTCATGCATAGATTTGGCTATGACTTTATCGACTGCATCACGACATACCGCCTCCAAATCCACTGGGTATGCGAACGGCATATCACTTGAGTCGTAGCTGACAGGAAACTTACCAGCCCTACATTTAGCCATGAAAACGTCTGCTTTTGTGGGGATACTCGGCTTTCTAAAAGCCTCCGCAGCTAACAAAGCTCCATCTTTACTGTCATCATAACTACCTTCTGAATATAAGAAGGTGATTTCTCGTTCATCTGGAAGTTCTTGGGTAGCGGCAATTATATGAGCCCTTATCCTTTGGTTGATCTCATGCGAATGCAACCAATGGCCTTGGTTAATGGCTTTAATGTGCTCATTGTGAAGTTTCTGAAACTCTTTAGCTTCATCGGCCAATTGGCTGGACTGCATTTGCGAAACCACCAACCTAGCCCTTGAGCTCAAAACCGCAACATACTCATCAACATTTGACTGGAGGTTGATGCATTTTGCATATGCTTTATAAAGCTCCACTACCCTCTCTTCAGTAATGTTTGCCTTGCTCATGAATTGGCCCTGCACGGTCTTACGAACCATTATTTGAGCGGTTGTATTACCTGCTAAAGCGTTATACAAGTCCGTTCTAAGCTCTAAGGTCAATTCAACATTACTACCTGCACTGCATTTGACGACACTATCAGGTAACGGTGGAACAGGGTCATTACTACATCCGAGTATGGAAATTGCTATAACTGTCAGAGCTAAGTGCTTTAACAGAGACATGTTTAGTTCACCTTATCAAGATAGTTGTCGACACATTTGGTGTATTGATCGTGAAGCTCTACCGCACGTTCTTCAGTTACTTTCGCTGATGCCATGAATGCCCCGACTACTAAGTCTTCAATCCCAGCGGAAACATTGATGCCTTCTGATAAATTTTTGCTCATTTTTGCGGCAATTGACGCAGTTTGACTACTAGAGAGCCCTGCACCACATATAGTAACGGCATTAACTACCTGCTGATTTGGCTTAGATGAAGGGGTCGAAGGTGACGTAGTTGAGCATCCAGTGAGTGCTAAGCCACATAGAAGAGTTGTCATAGGTACTTTCATTTTGTTGCTCCTTGCGAAACGCTATCTCCAGGCACCTGTCGCAGAGCAACTAATTGTCGCTTTTTATATGAACTAGCCTGGTTATAACGTTGTTATTGTTGAAAGTTATTTTGCGTCAGGGATTTAAAATACACCTGAACTATGAGTATAGGCACAAGTTATTCTGTGACCTGATAATATTCTCATTGGTGAGATCTAAACGGCACTTGAGATAAAGAGTATAAGGTTGACATTGTAGTATTTAAACTAAATACTAAACTCTAAATACTAATCACTAAATACTGAAGCTCTTAGAAGGCTCACTATGAAAAGACGTTCTAATCCATTTGTATTTTCTCAAGTCGCGGTCAACGAAAATTTTTGTGGACGAAGTGAAGAACTGAACAAAATTATCTATCGTATCGAGACTGGACAGAATTCTCTCGTTCACGGTTTGAGGCGTTTTGGCAAAACAAGTTTGATCCAATCTGCTTTCACAGCCATTAGCAAAAATGGATTTCTGCCTGTTTATGTAGATCTTAACTCTATTATGAATGCCGATGACTTCGCACAAGCGTTCTATGCGTCAGCAAGTGCTGCTATGCGGTCAGCTGGTGGATTCAGTATCGAGAATACGGCGAAAGAACTGAGAGACTATTTCCGAAAGGTAACTTTTGACATCACGCTTTCCAGTTCCGGCGAGGCAAGTTTCAAACCCGTACTGGCCAACTCCTCTACTCGTAGTTTCGACGAGTACTTAGAAGATACGATGATAGGGCTGAACGAATATTCGAAGCATCACGATGTAAGAGTGGTTGTCGCATTAGATGAATTTCAGGAAATAGCTCAGGTCACTGATTGTCGTATCGATGCCAAATTGAGGGAGTTTTTGCAAAGAAGCGACAATGAAGTGTGCTTCATTTTTAGTGGCAGTAAACGTCACATGCTCAATGAACTGTTCCACAACGATTCTGCGGCTCTGTACAAAATTGCAGTAGGCTTAGAGATTAAAGCCATTGATGAGGCTGACTTCTTCAAATTTGTTGCTGACAAAATGAACGCAGAAATTACTCCGGAAATTTTCCATTTAATCTACCATGATATTGCACAGGGCGAGAGCAAGCTGATCCAACAAGTCTGCCATCAGCTATACATGAATGTCATGTTCAACCCTGAAATAAAGACGATAGAGCACAGTCACGTTTCAGAGGCCATTAATGAGATACTTGATGCTGATGAAGCTCTATACAGTATGCTGGAGAAAAAACACAGCCCCTCTCATAGACTGGCCTTGCAGCACATTGCCAGGTGCGGAGGAATCAACCTGTTTACAGAAGCGAACCTAAAGGCGTCTGAAATGAGCAAGCCCACCTTACAGTCTGCGTTAAAGCAACTCATAAAGTCGACAGAGAAACAAATTCAAATTGTCGATATAGAAGACAATCGATATTTCATACCAGACCGCTCATTCGAACTATACCTTAGACGTAAAGTCCTTGGCCAATTGGTGTGAGGAAGCGGTACCGATGTGTAGACCTATAAAAACCACCTGTGGATGGGACGTATACAGTTTGTATCATGTAAAGTCTCATCGGCACATTACTGTTTGGGATCGGGACTATCTGGTCGATCTAAGACTCGTTGAATGCGAAGATGGCCAATCATTTATTGTCAATGAAAGCTCTTCATTGGTTGATGAGAAACTCTTCGAGCTATGTTCTGAAAAGTATCAACCCCCTTTCATGTTGAATTCTATAAATGAAGCTGAAGAGGTAGCCTGTAAAATCATAGCAAAGCAAACATCATTGGAGTTCGAAGAGCTATATCCATACTTCGAATGAAGCAGCAATAGTTAGGTTTTTCTAGAAAACAAAAAAAAGGGGTGTTAGGTGGTTTGCATATGTATAGTGTTAACGCTATCCACTCACTGAGAGCTAAGCAGGTATAAGCCTCATATACACTCCTTCTGCATCGATATGTCTAACTCTATGGTTACTCTGTGCTATACGGAACACTGATTGCGGTGCACTTCTCCAACCTGTCAATTAAGTCACTTGTCGTGGCCTCGACATAGAATGGGTGCTCTTTGGGAGTGTCACTGGTTAAATACAGCTTATTGCCGAATGTCGATAACGATAGTGCGCTAAACGTATTTCTTAGTTCAATAAGCTGAACAACTCCATCTACGTCTTTGGCTGAAAATAAACCACCATGTGTTGATATATATATTGCATCGTTGACGAAGCAAATGTCCGTATATGCTAAGCAAGGAGCATCAAGAAACGCATAGCTACGATCATTAATTGATTTCTTAGCAATATAGCCATTATACGAAACAACATATAACTCACCTTCCGGCGACTCCGCCATACCATTAATGATTGCTTTGGGCATTTCTACTTCTTCAGGTTCGTCTTTACCCGCCAACAACCATACCCTGCCTTCTTCAGTGCCAACGTAGATGTTGCCAGATTTGTCCACACAATAAGAAATGGGGTCTTTTGAAATCTTAAGATCATGTTCTAGCTTTCCATCAATATATATTAAGGCTTGTCCACTTTTTGTACAAAATATGACGGTGTTAGAGTCATCAAAACCTATAGCCAAACAAACCCTACTATCCGCCACTCTCTCTAAAGAGTATACGGAAGATATATCTGGTTCGTAGCAAGTTAAATCCTGGCGCTTAGGAAAACGTGACTGAAACCCTGGACAATTAGTTATCACATGCCCGTGTTCACCCGCTATATAAACATACTGGTGGCTAGAGTACGCAATAGAATCATACATTGCGTTACCAGTTACCAATAGTTTGGGGTAGTCTTCTCTCTCAGAATAGTAATAAAGATGTGTATGCGGCAATGCAGATGGGTCAGTGGCATTTACTAACGTAAAAAGCTGTTCGGTATCAGATATTGGCTTAACTGAATTGATAAATATGTTTTGTTCATTCATTTAGGTTTCCGTTTACCCTTTGCTTTGTAATTAGACAATGTAAGCAGCATACTTTCGTAAACGACACGCCCATATTGGCAAGTCAGCAACATGCACCGTTACAAACTGTTCAGCTCCCTTGAAAGGCTTAACTAGTCGAGACTTTTTTAGTAATCCTTCTTGTTCGGCTTTTGGTGCAAACAATGTCACATATACGCAGTGGCCACCAACATTAGGTTCAACGACTACTTTCCCTCTTGAGCAGTTTTCTTGCAGTAGTTTTAATCCAGCTTGTAATTCTGTATCCATACGAACGTTTCCTAAATTAATTACGATTGAACTTTCTATCATGAAATCCTAGTTTCCATGCAGTTGCTTCATCTGAATCAACTGCATAATCGTGTTGTTCTTCTGTCATGCCTGTTAAATGAGCTTCCCAACCTTCACGGTATCCTTAGAATCCTTTCTGCTTTGTAATGCAAAAAGGATTGCAAAAAGAGACAAAACTACTGGGATATACTGAATAACTTCCTTCATCATATTAACGCTCCCTTAAGCTGCTCGTCAGCCCTGACCTTGTTCTCAATCGCTTTTGTGGAAACTTTGGGTCCCTATCTTTCCACTTCGCGTATGACGTCTTCTGATAACAGCAAAACTTCTTGCCATGTAAGAGTCGAGGCATCCACATTGAATTTGGTTTGAACGAACCAGGTAAAATTCTCCAGATCATCGTTCCTTGTATGGCTATACTTCGGCAGCTCAAACCGTTCGGCCAACATTTCATTTGAGTCAGGGAGACGAAGCGTGATGACCTTAAAGTCAGTAACTAATGTATGAGCCGCAGTAAAGGCTGATATCGATTTTAGCCAATATCGACCAGCTGATTGGCCAACTGCAAGCATTCCGATCATCAAGAAAGTAACGAGCAATATCTTTCTCAATGTAAAATGCCTTAAAATATCGTGTGATTCGTAGTAGGTACGACCTTTAATGGTGATGCGAATTGAGAAAAAGACTAATAATGTTAAATAACCTAGCGATACACTAACGAAGACTGCACTTAAGGTCTGAATGTTACTAGTACTCATCGAGTTAAAATCAATCATTCACTTTCTCTTTTGTCGGAGTTATATCCACCAACTCAATTTCCTATCATTGGTTCTTAGTCGGACTCTTACCAATCCATGATTCAAAATGATGCATTCGATCAGTTAAATATGCAGAATCGCGACCGATAACAACTTCGAACCCAATACTCTTCCAATCTTCTTTTGTCGGGCTATAACCTGATACCCACGGCCACATGCATTGCGGCTTACCGCATGCATTCGAGTAACGGAGGATGTCTCCTTCTTGAGTGCGAGCTGACGTAAAATCAAGAGTTACATTTCCTGAAGACATCAGTGTAACTATTGCCGAAGTGAAAATTTCAGGAATGTTCGGTGGTTCCCAATCTGTAGTAACATTTCGCTGTACTGCTGGTTCTAGTTCACCATATTTCTTGAGTGTCATGATTTATAAATACCTTGTTGCACAAAAAACCATTTTCCAATATTGGTTACATATTATGTAGTGTGTTACTAGCGTCTAAAATATCAGCATAAGTGAATAGCGAAGAACTGTTTGACCAGAGTTTGTGGTTATCGAGTACGTCTACTATGCCGTTATACTAATGCTCTATCGCTTCTAGACGCTGCTTCAGGGCATTAATCTGGTTCGCATTGCTCTTGTTGATTGCTCTCATAAATTGTCCTGCTATCGAATACTCACGACGTTTTCAGTGTGGTAATTTGTGGTCGGGCGCTGAATCTCCCAATGCAAGGGCTGATCGTTTCTAATCGCGACATAGTATTTACCATGGAACAAATAGCCTTTTACTGCGTGATTTAAAGGGATTTCGTAGCCGTCACTACCCATACCTATGTCGTTCCACCAAAAGCACGTTAGGTTCACGAGCTTTACAGGGATAGCATTACCAAACACACAATCCTCATCAATCACACCGCCAAATGGCATGTATCTCAGGCTGCCATTCTTTCGTAGGGCCGGAATGGCATTGCCCGTTATGGCATCTCCAGTAATGACTTTTTCGTCATTTATCAGCACATTCCCGTAGTGATAACGATGTCTAATGCTAACGCTCATAGCGAAATACCCCATTTGATTGTTTTGCACAAAAACCTATTTTCCTATTCGTTCGTGCCCGGGCAAACCAGCTCAATTTCCAATGTGTAGTTAGATGCCTTCATAGGACAGGTCAACCGCGTAAAAGTGGTAAGTTAACTCTGCTCCTTGGTTCCTCGTTCGAATGCCCGCAACCGATACAATACAGTCATCTTTTCCATATGCGGTGTATGTTTCATTTACTTCTTTGCCATTATCATGATCGATAACGACAATATTTCCAGCCTTGCTTTGTTCACTCTTCCAGTTTTCTGCGCTTTCAGTAATCAGAGGTAACACTTTTTTGTCACCTGATAGTCTCATTTTAGTCATCCAGTTCTCCATAAACCCCTACAGGGTTCCTTCATTGCTATAATTCGGTAGTCAAGACTGCTGGGTCAATTTCCCATCACTGGTTTGCTAGTGATTCGACCACTTTTTCAAGGTCAATGCTGGAAACTTCGCCTCTTAGTCTAAGTGGTACCTGCATATCAGTATCGGACTGGACATTAAATCCCATAATATTCCAATCACTATTCTGTACTTTGTGGTTGGCAATCTTGTTTCCACATCGAACTAAGAAAACGGATTCAGTCTTATCTTTGTGATAACCGTGAAACTCGCAACCCTCTTTCACATACAATGTAGTTCCATAAGATTGGTACTCAATAACCTCTATATCCAGCTCTATGTTTTGTGACGCCAAGGCTGAGAAACTACAGGTAGCGAGGATGATAAATAGTAGCTTTAATTTCATACGATTTTTCCTATTAGATAGTTCGTACTTCGATGACACACTCAGATGTACTATAAGTTCTCTTCCCCCTAGCGTCTGAAACGAACGTTTTTATCAAAATAGCTTGAACATGCACCGCGAGGGGCGGTGTCATTCTTACTTAACTTCTTCAGCCATTCGCCAAACGGTAGCTGTCCATTGCATATAAACATCGTGTTTTCAATAATCGAAAAATCGCCTTTCGGGTCAAAAATGGTAGGCGCATTAAGATTAACTCGACTTACCTTTACGCAATCCTCATTAATCCGAGTGCGCGTCTCTTCCCACTTCGGTTCTTTTTCCTGAATTGGTGGTATTGCTCTAAACATTTTCTTTTTCCCATTAGCCGACTTGTTGGACGGTCATTGAAAGCGTGTGATCTTGATAAACAGGCTTGAATCTAAAGCCAATTCGGTAGAGACACCCCATTAGCTTGTCAATGCTGAATTTTTCTATTTTACCGTTCATTAGATCGCTGACTCTTGGTTGAGTTAAGCCCATGACTTGAGCTGCTTCTTTCTGTTCCCAACCCTTTTCATTGATAATGTCACGCAAGGCGATCATTAAATCTGAACGTGTCTGTAACTCTGACGCTTGCTCTTTCGTGTCGCAAATGGCATCAAAAATATTGTCAAAACTTAAATCACTCATAATTCCCTCACATATCAATACTGATATATGCTCAGTATAACACCAATAAGTTGATATACAAGTACTGATATATCAACTTTCTTCGATTCGTTTTTTCATCGCCTTATAGCGTTTCTTTGCAGTGTCCATTGCTTTGCGATCCACTCCATTTGTTGTCTTAACAAACGAATGAAGTATCCAAACAGTATCACCAAATTTAGCCACGTAGACCGTTCTATAGGCAGGACGACCATTCTCAATTAACTCGACAGCCCCTACCCCTACAGAGTCAGTAATGTGCTTGAATTTACTAAACGGGGCTTTGCCTTGAGCTATAGCGTTTAAGTCATTACCGAATCGCAAGCGTATGTGGTCTGGAAAGTTGTCGAATTCTTTTTTCGACTGCTTATTAACAAATTCAAATCGCTTCATGTCCTACCGTTTCCTTTAATCTAACAGCCACTTACGCTTCTGCACGTTTCGCTTTTTGGTCTGCTCTTTGCGTTTATCTCGATTAGTAAAGTGGTTAAGTAATGGTTGATACTGGCTTAGGTTCATCATCAATGTTTGAGCAACACTCCCTTCGCCTAATCCTGATATATACGCAATATCCTTTGGGTGTATTTCTGACAGGTACATTTCAATCACGAAGCGTCTAAGGAGGCTTTTACGAGAGATCCCAACATTTTTTAGACCAGCTCTTTCGATGCAAGCATCCATGTGCAAGTTAAGTTCTTGTGACACAATGCGTTCAGTTCTCGATGTACTACCCCGACTCTGGATCTTGTAAGGTTCAAAACTCTCACTAAGAATGAACACACTGTCAGGGGCCAGACCTTGAAATGTGTCGCTTGGATGAGTGTTGAACCCACTCTTTTTCAACAAATTAATGTACTGCTCAATCAGTCGTTGAAGCTCTGGAATGATAATAATCGTTCTTGGTTTACCTTTATGAGCTATCGACTCAGGTATATCAACAAGCTCGTTTAGTGTTCCGTTCACATTAATAAATGATCGCGTTGGCAGCAAAGCTATCTCTAGCTCTCTCAGACCTGCCATGCAAGCCAAATACAAGGGCATTGCTTTCAATAGAGCGTACTCATCATTTCTTGGTGTATTTTTCGTTATCAACTGCCGAAATTCAGTCAATTCAATCGGTCTACCTTTCACATGCATGCGCCACTTATGCTTTTTGTGGCGCACATTTTACACTAAAGCTGCTCTGAGAAAAGTTAACTGCTTATAAGCTATTGAGGTAAATCAACTTTTGAGAGCAAATAGGAAACTCGCATTAATAGGGCTAATGCGAGTTACGGGGAGGTTTCACCTAAAATGATGGATTTTCGACTAGCCAACTATCGTCAGGATCATGATTGTTGTTTACTGCTATCTGATATTGACCTGTAATACTCGAAACTGCCCGTTGAAGCGCATATTCATAATAATCACCAAATTGATTCGACGGGAGATACGCACCAATTTGCTCTGGCGTTCTAATGTAATGACTCAAGGCAAAATCGACGAAACTTGAATCACTACGAGGCGTCAACTTCACCTGAATCGGTGTAGATATCCCTTTAATGAAAAAAACATACCCATAGCTAGTTGATTGATAATCTGTAATGCCATTTTTCTCGAAAACAGCTTCAACAGTCCACCCCTCACCTGACGATACTGATTTATCGCCATGCATGAGTACCTTGTTTGGATTCATTAGAACATACAGCAAGTGTTTATCTTCCTCGCTACTCATATCGTCATAGAGTTTGTGTAATGAATAGCTAGCATGAGCTTGTGTGTGATACGTAAGGAATGAATGATTTTTTAAGCGATCAGCTACATGTACTCGACCAGAAAGATTGAACTGTAGCAGCCATTCTTTGAATACCATCCAATCGTTTAGGATATCCATTGGGATGTCGCTTGCGCCCCATACATCGAATGATACCCGTATCTTCCAGTGGTCGTTTCTTTTAGATTTAGGTTGAACTTTGATTACTTCAACATCGGAGCGCTGGCTATCAATCGCAAACCTTTTCACCATATCGTGAGAAATGAAAGCATCAAATACGTTTTTGGGCAGTTCCGAGTAATCAAACGTCAATACAGGTACATGATTTTTGCGGGTTACACTTGCGTTTATTTCATCTCTAAGCTTACTCATTGAACCCGTCATGTATGGTGTAGCTTCATCCATATGCACTGGAAACCTAAATGATGGGTTGAAATTTGATTGAATGGCTTCACGTTCACGCATAATTGAAGCTGCTTCTTGTATTGCTCCTAGCTCTAGAGTAGGTAGTTTTTGGGCAAAGTGATTAATAATGGCTGAACGAATTACGTCTTGATTAAAGAGCATTAATGGCTGATTACAGTCAGCTTGTTTACGAAATCCAGTGAGCTTGAGTAAGTCGGTATGCCCTTTATAACCAAGTGATTGGGCTAGATAATCGTTGCGCTTAAAAGAGCTGAGTGTTTTTGTATCTGATTGTTGTGCGATTAGTTCAGCAAATGATTTTGCTTTTTCTTTGAAGCTATTCGTTTGAGATGGGTAGATCGGGTGCGGTGTTTTCATACGTTAATCCTTTCACTTTGGCTTTTAATTGCTGCATACGTCCACCTCGCGCAAGCGCAGCCCTAAAGATTCAGGTTAACTGGTTGCAACTACACGTTTTGGCAGCGGTGGATGCCGAGGACAACGATAAACCTCATGGAATCAATTTATCGAGGTTTGAGGATAAGTTCAATATAAAATTGGATTAGATTTGCTTATATCTGCTTGTAGAGTAGTTTGGAGTGCATAGGAAACTCACGCTGGTGGTCTTTCAGTAAAAGTTACCCCGTCTTGCCCCGCATCTGAACAATTTGATGCTGCGCTAGCTGTTCATAGGTTCAAGAAGAAAGATCACATTCTTGTTGACGTAAACGTTGACGATTTGTAGCTTGATAGTGGCGAAAGAGTGTAACGGGGGGAATAGTGGCGTTAGATAATACGATGACAGTGTTGAAAATAGTGTTGGTGGTCATTTCTTTGCTTTCGATTAGAAAATTAGGGAGTGCTAAAAGGAACAAGTATTTAGTATTCTATTTGTTTGGTATCGCACTCTTTATGACTGGAATGGAAATGATAACTAATTCTGCAACACCGTGGAGTTTTCTATTTTTTGAAGCACAACCTTCAGACTGGAATAATGCGGCACTTGGTGGTGTTGGAATGCTTGCATTGCCAGTCATATTGTATGGTTTAGTTGGTAAAGATATCCAGAAACTGCTTGGCGCTAGAAAAGATGATGCTTAGATACTGCGCACATTGCAATTATCCGTTAGATGACCACACACTTTTCGTAGAGGCTGATTCTCATCTTGCTGCGTCAAACAAAATTAAAGCTGCGGTAGCGATAATAAGCGATTGCAATCCAGATGATGTTGAAATACCTAGCTAACGAGTTGTCATCTCACCGCGCGAAAGTAGCTACAAAAAAGGAGCCTTTCGGCTCCTTTAAGATTTATGCAACAGAATCATAGTTGAGGGTCATCAACAGACAAGTTCCTGTCATGCCCTTCAATAGCTCTATAGCGTTCCAAGTGCTCTTGTACGCCTCTATTTAATAGAGGGCTGCTCATGTCTAAACCTTCCCTGTTAAACAACGTCTGAAGTGCTTCAGATGAGCTTGGAACAGACACAATCGAATCTTCCGCCTGAACTATGTCATTTAGTTCTGAAAGTCCCTTCTGAAGCGATACAAACTCATCAGGAAGATTTATACCGTTTTGTTCTGCATCGAGACGAATCACTTCTAGAGAGCTAAGGTTGATACTAGAGTCGCTCAAAGCTCCCATGTAACGCTCAGCAAAATTACCAGTAGCCCCCTGGATCACACTCGACTTCAATTCATTAATAGCAACCAACCTTGCTGGCAAGCTTTGCTGTACTTCCATCTGGTGAGATATGGGCTCTACAATATGCTTGTCAACGTACTTACTCACCTCTTCTATAAGCGGCTCATCAGAAGTTCGATGCATTAGATAGTCAGTCAGCATTGCTGCTATCTTTCCATTAACCGAAGCGGAAAAATCCCAGTTAGCCTGTGCGCTAACCTGCGCTATATCCTGGCTACCAAAATTAGAAATCTCGCTTCTCATTGTAGCCATTGAGCTGGTGGCCACGTCTTTTATTCTGTCTGGTGATACACCACTGTCATTAAGATGCTTACTGTTAAACAAGCTAGCAGTGAAATTATCTGGATCACCTTTCATTAAATTGACCAAAGACTCGGCCATCTCCATGCTACTCGCATTTGGAGAAGAAGAAATCAACCGGTCACGAATTAACAGCCTCGCTTCCTGGTCTATGAATTGGTCATAGCGTCCAGCAAAGAAGCTGTTCTGATTAATCTGATTTTTGTTGGGGTTTACCATCAACACCTCAAATAAGGTAGTTACAACAAACTACGATCCATCAAACGCCAAATTAGCTGTCAGAAATCCAACCTGACTACTACAGAGCGATAACCATCGAGCAATAGTGATACATATGTATAAATTATAGATTACTTCATTATGAAATAACGGCTCAATTTAAAAAATTGATCAACTATGGAACATCGATCAAATCTCACCAATGAGACAGCCATGAAACATATAAGTTTCGTTATATGAAGGAAGTGATTATGAGAACTGCGTCTAGTTGCGTACGTTCTTATAGAAATCAACCACTCTAATTAACACATCACTCGATTCGGAAGATATCCTGAAGTGGATCGCATTTTCATGCAACGGAATTTAACGGGGCTATGAAGGAAGATCAAATCAAAAAATCAAAAACACAGGGATTTATAAAGGCGAGATTATGAATAAACATTAATAAACAAAATTAAAATAGTAGTTTATGTTTTATATATCAAAAAAGGCGCTAAAAACATCTAATTTCAAGCACCTTTACAACTGGAAATACCATTCATAGTGACGGGGACCGACCAGTATCTATGTATCCACAAACAACGACTCCGTCAACAAATACAACCCCTCTACTTCGTGTTGGCTCACTAGTCTCTCAATAATTTCCTTCACAAGAAGGTAAAAAGATTTGGTAGTTCGATGCTCCAGAGGAGCGTTTTTCCAAAATCCATCATTGTAAGATTTGAGTAGTGGCCAAGAAAAGTTTAAGTGGTCGTGACCGTTAAGGTATTCCCGATACAGCTCCTCAGCATCGAAAGAAAGAACCGGCAACAATTTTGCTCTCAGGTACAAAGTGAGCTCCAACCAAGCTTTATTGTGCGGACGTTTACCATAGTCACTATCAACAACAAACAGTGCTAAATGAGCGACTTCATGTGCGATCAACGCGCAAAGCGCTCCTCGATAGCACATATAGCTATCGGGTATTTTTTTACGTGCACTGGCGGTGGTTTCACTGTAATAAAACTGCCCTCCCCTCTCATATCGAAACAACTCATGAAGAGCTAGTCTCATGTGGATTGAGGAGCCGCAAACGACAACCTCACTCTCACTAGAACCATTCCACGCCAATTCAACTTCAAATCCAAATGGATCAAACAAATGCTCAAAATCGAATTCGCTGAAATAGTTTGAAGCTACTTTGATTGCCACTTGGACCATCAGCGTAGCTTCAGTCTGAACTCGCTCTTGAAAGCCAGACTTATTGGCACTTAGGTTTTTTAGCAAAACAACCTCAATCTAAGAATCTGAGCTCAACATTCCTTGTAAAGCTTTCATTAATTCCTTAACGCTTGTAGTGTTTAGATCATTAATTGTGATATTCACTTCATTCGTTTTGCTAGAGCGAGAAATGCTACCATAGTCATATGGAATACTGCTATCCTTCGAATCTTCATCTTTAGGGCGACTTTCCGTAATGACTTTGAACAGCTTCTCTATGGCCTTTTTGTTAGCTGTATCAGGATTTGTATTCAAATCTAAGGATTTATTGAACTCCTTTAGCACTGTTATGCACTTAGCTAAAAGTTTGCCATCATTTAACTCCCCACCCTCTCCAAATAACGGAATTAGCTTCGATATTAGTGGACGCCCCAGTGTTGTGGGACTAGGCAGAGCAATCAATAGCTCATCTGGAATAGCTTTAGACTTCAGGTATGCTGATAGCAGCATCTTATGAATACCAAGCTTCTTTGCTAAAGCGCGTTCTGAGAGCTCAGGTTCACTACTCAATTGTTGCTGGTGCTGGAGACTGTTAACCTTTGATATGTACATCTCTCGGCGATCCAAAAAGCCATTTGTTAAATGGTCATTGTTCTTATCCGAAGCTAACTGAGCATGGAAATGTGTAATTGATTCTTTAGTCACATACACTTTTAACGGACATTGCCCCATGGCACCAAAGCGGCGGCGAAGGCCATCAAAAATTGCAAACTGTTCCTTCTTCTTGTCCCATGTTGCTAGGGTTGGTGTTGTATTAACATAGACCTCTTTATTTTCCTTTCCATTTGGGTCTGTAAGCTTAAGCATTTCTTTACACTTCTGTTTATCAAAATCGGAGAAGTACTTTAGAACCCTAATGTTCGCTGCGTGAAGACAAGTTTTTTCTTCAATCTCATCAGGCGGGATTTCATGCAATTCGAATGGGATCATGCGGAAATCACGTCCTAATGGAAGGTGGATAGTTTGAGCCCCAGATTTTACTTCTTTTTCAAATATCGCTTTTTGGTCTGGAGTCAATTGGGCTACAACATCGTCAAACGACATGCCTGTTTTTTCTGCGGCATTTATGGCGTTTGAGAGTCGGTCCGCTATAACTTTAACTTCGCTAACCGCGTTTCGTCTTACAGTCGACTCATCCAGCTCTACGCCGAGGTTGTTTGTTTTATTTATACCTCTTTTGGCCATTATAATCCCTCCCTACTTGACCAAGCGTTCAAAATATCATGATGCAACTCGGACACCACATTCCCCGCATTTGTCTGCGCTCGTTGAAAAGACTTCTTGGTCATTGGATATTGACTCGCAGACATCTCGAATAGAGTGGAATTTAGGTTGTTACAAACCTTAACTGCTTCACTTGAGAAGAATTGTGCACCATATGTGTATGAACCAAACTGCGTTAAAAACTTATTTTTTATGTCAAGTTCTGAGTTTGAATTTTCATCATAGTTGGTTGCTTGTATTTTTACGAAGTCATAACCAGGGTGGCCAAGATCAGCCATCATCTGCCAGAGATCTGGAATAAAGTTGAAGTAGCTGCATGTAGCTTCGACATCAACCTCATTGAATTGGACTGGTATCACTACAGCTGTTGCGGCGAAGTACGCATTGAGCGTTACAAAACCACTAGAAGGAGGAGTGTCGATGATTATGATGTCAAACTCATCGGAAACTGTATCGATGATGTGCTTCAAGCGTCTGTAAGGGTCTTCTCTATTGCCGCTATTAAGTTGCTGGTGGAACTTAAACTCGTAAGAACGGTGTAACTGCGATGCGGGTAGGATTCTCAAATTAGGAATAGATGTGGGTAAAAAACAACTAGAGAAAAACTCCTTTTCTGTTTCCCCTTCATCTAATTCATACTCACCTATAATTAGCTCACCAGCAGAAACATGCTCGTCACTCTCCAAGTTGTCTAACCAAAATGATGACGCATTGTGTTGAGCATCCAAATCAATAAAGCCAATGCGATATTCTTGGTGATACTCAAGAGCTAATCCAGTTGCACTAGTTGTCGCATGTGTAGATTTGCCTACGCCACCCTTCTGATTTTGTACTGCAATTACCTGACAATGCTGGTTTTCTTTACGCTCAAATTTTAGCGCAACACGTAGATTTTGTGGAAGAGCATCTCTGATATCACACATCTGAGTTAAGGTTAAATTTTTGATGTCCGCTATACCACACGCTTCCAAGGCATATTTCTTCGTTGTCCGTGGGTCCAATCCGAAAAATGCGTGAACTTCTTTGTTTTGATACGAACGTTCCTCTTTCTCAATACGATTTCTCGACCGCGCTAGATATTCACGTCCTTTATCTTGAAGGTTTGCAAAAAGGGTTGCCGTCTGCTGCTGGTCCATTTGAAGCTCCTTTATGAAATACAAAATAACAATGCTGCTAAAAGTGTTGCAATGCAGTAAAAATAACTGAATGCAGAAAAAAATCAAGCAAATACGAAAAAACACAGCATAAATTTGCAAACCTTTCGAATGTGCGCTAAATTAATAATGTCAGTTAACCATGAGGAATTCACTATGAACTCTGTTTCCACGAACGCCAACATCAATAGAATATCAGCAGCTTCTATTCATACCCACTTTGAAGTCGCACCGATTCTCAGTACTCCAACGGGTTGTATTATCCCGTTGTCAGACCAGGAATATCGAAAAATCAAAGCGCACTCTAAGAGCTCATTAAGCCCCGTATTTAAAAGTGGAACTGACTATAAATTCTTTACTGTAGATAAGCGCGGCGAAAGGAAAACCAACTCAGGTATGGAAGACGGTAGCCTGCTCCACTGCATGCTTTTGGAAGAAGCTTCATTTAGCCAAAAATACGTCATCAGTAAAGATTACGATGCTATACATAAAGACAATCCACTTTACTTCTCTGATGTAGACAAGCTAAAGAGCTTCGTAACACAACATAATAAAGTTTACTCAGAACTTAAAAAAAAGCTGGTGGAATCAATCAAGGAGTTCAACGAGGAATCAAAACAAGAACATAAAAAAATAACCACCTACGAACAATTACCACCAAAAGCAAGAACAGCTAAAGCATCAAAGGCAGCAACGCATCGTCTGTTTGCAAAAGTAATGGACGAACTACTCATTGAAGTAGATGCTAGCTCCTCAGAAAGCCAGCAAGTCAAACAAATCGAAGTGCTTGTTAGCACATTTGAGCAAGAGATCAGTCTCGCTATTTCTGATATGAAAGCTTTTAGTGAGTCCTCTACCCTCCAGAAAGTTGCTGCCGTTAATTCTTTAGTTGGAACTCTTCGCAGTATATTTGCCGCAAAAAATGATGAAGATAAATTGAAATGCGTTCCAACCGAGTGGTATTACGCCGAAATTTCTGAATCAGCCAAGGCGAAGGCCATATCAAGTTACAACCGTTCACAAGCCAATGGTGTAAAAAAGGAGCTTCTTAATGACAAAGCGTCTCCTCAAGAAATGATTGAGCAACTAAAGAGAGAATGTTCGCCTGTTATCTCAAAACTAAACGATTCTTACGGCCAAAATCTGAATTTCTATTGCAGTAAGATCGTTACAGTCGGCGGTAAGAAAACCTGTGATTCCACTTATAGCTGTCGTGAAGTTCTTGCTGATATCAAGCGTGTCTATAATGGCGCTCCGGTATTACGTAACGAGCTCATTGATGAAGAGGAACGCATCGCCGGACTCAATAACCAAACACTAATTTCCCAAGAACAATACGACCATGCGAAGAGAATTGTCGATGCAGCTCTTAATCACCCAAAGGCGGGACCAATATTAAGAGCGCCAGGTAATCAGTATGAAGTGGCAATGTTTTGGAATGAAATCATACAACATGATGCTCTATCAGAACTGCCTGATACAGAAACTCAATCACTCAACAATGATCCACGAAAGAGGCAAGTTCTCTGTAAAGCTAAAGCAGATATTCTTAATTTATCGATGAACTTCATATCTGACACTAAGTTCATGTCGACTATCGAGTTTGATGCGATGGAAAGAGATGCAGGAAAATTCACGTACCACGTTCAAGCTTCTTTCTATAAAAACGGATTCAATCAAATAGTAAAGTCCTTACCTGATGGCCCCGAAGAGTTGACCGAATTCGCTCTGATTCTAATTGAGAAAGACGCGAAAAAACTAGGCGATGATGAAATCAAACCTACTCGTATCAGAGTCGCTAAATATAAAGTGCATCATCTAGAAAGAGCTAGTCGAATGACAGAGTACGCTTTAGTGCTAACTGAGGTTTGGAACTCTACTGGCAATTATGATGGATTTGAAGATGTCGACGATATTGATGTGCCAGCCTATCAAGTTAAAGCAGAAGAAAGATGGATTGCAAACGCCAATCAAAGACTGACGAAGTCAAATCTGACTGACACTCCTGTTTTGCAGAAAAACGATGGTATTGATGATCTTATGCCTGATTTCGACTTGATTGCGAACGCAAGGTAACCGATATGACTACTAAGCCAAACTCAGAGTTATATCACAGCCATATACTCAGTATTGCTGAGTTATATGTAGATTCAGTGATTACAAATGTAAGCTTTAGGGGTGATTTGGCAACCGTATATGCCCTCATTATTAAAGGTCGCGCATGGGGGATTCAACCTGACTATATGGTAAGCAACTCATTCATCGATACGTACGGAAAGCTCGACCATACAGGTTCTATCTATCGCATGGCTATCTATAATAATTGCGAGGTCAAAGATGTACAACTCACTGAAGAAGGACCATGGAGCAAGGTACACAATTGCTTTAAAAAGGAGGTAGTCCACCACACAAGTGAAACAAACTTTGTTCCTCTGTGGGAACGCGACATTGAGTCTAGCTTAGGTCTTACAATTCAAGTTGATTTTAACGATCCAAACCGAAAGCCAATGATTAAGACAATGTTCTTGTCCGAAATCGACATCTCTCGCAGGTCAGAAGATTCGACTTGGGTTACAGGTCCCAAAAGACGGTTGGAGAATCTCATGTATAGAGATTTAGCACATCACCAATTTTTCGAACTTGTACACTCTTATGAGCTAGAGGGCTCCATACTCGATACACGTAGAAGTGAAGATGTTACGGTTTCAACAGTAGAAAACGCAGACATCAATGAAGATTGCATCTCTCAACAAGTTGATAACCCCACCTCTACTGACTGGATAAAACAAGCTGTAGATTTACAAACAAATGCGATTAATGCACAGCTGCAAGGTGATGTTAGCGGTTTAACAGAAGCCAAACACAAGCTAGTTCAGCTAGTGTCAAACATGAGCAACGTTTCGGAGTCAGAAGTGAACACTATAAGAAAGATATACAACGAAACCAAAAATATTGTCATTGAGGGCGACCAAGGCTTGCTTAGTTCAATACCATCACATTAATACCAGAGGTGGGCACAGTGTGCCCAGCTGAAACTTATCACTAGTGGGCACACTGTGCCCAGTTACAATTTATCGTGAATGGGCACAGTGTGCCCACTCAAAAAAGGTACTCGTAATGAAATTTAAAGGGTTTGAACTAACAGAAGAACAACTAAAAGTCTTGAGCTCAGCCAAACAACTCAAGCCAGGCATTCCCCTAATAATAGATGCTGGTGCTGGTGCCACCAAGACATTCACATCCAATGCAGTTGCATCGAAAGTTTTCATGGAAAAAAACATCCTTGTTCTAGCATACAACTCTATTATTGTCGAAGAGATGAAGGAAGAATTTCCAGATAACTGCACTGTGCTGACAGCACATTCTTTTGCGAAAAAGCACATCAAACCATTCAAGGAAGAGCGGCTAAATACGCCTGTTACAATAAAATTAGTAGATAGTGAATTAAAGCTACCAGAGCAAATAGAAGGAGTGTCTAAACAATCATTCGCTTCAATCATATTAAAAGCTATCAACAAATACTGCGTTTCGGACAGCTCTTCAATTGATGAGTTTGTTGCCGCTAACTTGTCCCGTTTCCTAAAACCAAACCAATTGGCAGCGAAAGATAGTCTGATTACGTACACAAAAAAACTGTGGACATCGATGACGGATAGAGCATCTCGCTTTCCGACAACTCATGATGTCTATTTGAAGGAATTCGTACTAGATCTAGAGATGGGAAAAATACAACTAGATTATGATGTTGTCATCCTAGATGAAGGACAAGATACGACACCTGTCGTTAGACGGATGTTAGAGTTACTACATGCAATCGTTCTAATAGTTGGAGATAAGTACCAAGCAATATACGAGTGGCGTGATGCAGTGAATGTGATGGAGGGTTATATAGGAAATGGTAATCCAGTAAATCGTTTAACGACTTGTTATCGATTTGGACCAGAAGTGGCTGAGTTGGCTAACATGCTAATCAATGAATATTACGGCGTTAATCCCGAGTTCTCTGGAAACCCTAACAAGTCAACCGAAATAATAGTTCGAGAACCTACATCTCGACCAGCGCAATCACTGATGTTATTTCGCACTAATTCAGAATTAATGTCATCCTTGATAAATAAATATGAACAAGGTTATTCATGTTGCATTCTAAAGAAACCACAAGAATATGTTAGCCTCATTGATGATGCTCAGCGGCTATACAGCGGTCAAAAACTACTAAAAGGACCATTGCGACTGTTTAATGATTGGACTGAGTTTAGTGAGCATGCACGCTCGGAAAGCGGAGGAGAGTTCAAAGCATTCTACGACAATATCGAGAAATACGGCTTTGCCCAAATTCGAAGTGTCGTAATGAAGAGCAGCGGCGCAGCGAAGGAAAATGCAGACTTCGTTTTCGCCACCGCACACGCTACAAAAGGAATTGAACACAATAGTGTGGTGATAGGTCCAGATTTTGATGTATTTCTTAATAGAGCTGAAGGAAGTACGAAAAAACAAGAAGTGAACCTATTATATGTTGCGTTAACACGTGCAAAATTAAACTTAGACATTTCACAATGTTACACTTTGCAAAGTCTATTAAATAGGCCATCCAACAAACTATTATCCATGAATAAAATGAGAAAGAAACGTGAAGCTGCTAGCGCACTATTCGGCTAATTAATTTCCAATGTCAATTCACATAGAGAATCATAGAACACGCTCAACGAGAACTCTCTATTGTTGAAATTGACTACGCTAGAAGTACAAAGAAAAGTCGAAGTAGTTATGTGTAAATAATGCGTTTTTCGTAAACGTTACTACGTCACGTTTTAAGCGCACCTATGGATAACAGATAGTTGAAAGTAGTAAAGATGGAGACTCACAAATAAGTTTGGTCTAACATCGTCGGAATCATAAAGGTGTTAGAATCGAATAGTATGAGTGTCGTGGAAGATAGTTAGGAGAACTTACAGCATGGCAATACAAAAAAGTACAGCAAATAAACTGATTACATTGCTACTCTTCATTATTATCGCATTGATGGGATTGGCTCTCTACTTTGGAAATTCACCACAACATGTCTTTGCTTTCGCAGTAACACCTCTACAACGCCTTCACAGTGACGTGTATTGGTTGTCAATATCAGATTGGATAGAAAGAGTAGGAACCTGGTCACTACTAACGTATCTGTTTTTTGGAAGCTTGACTTTATACACTATGATCAAAGCGATTGTAATAGTGCGATATTTTGACATCGACGACAATCAATATGCAAAGAGGCTAGCCTGCTTAGTAACAGGGAGTGTCCTGGCTGCGCTAGGCCCATATAGGTCGACTCAAGCTTTCAATCACACGAAAGATAGAGACACCATTAATGAAATGTCTAACATTAGAATACGTACGCTAAAGTTACTCAGCCCCAGCAATACTACAGCAACAAAAATTGGGTTACTGATATCTTCTGATACACATGGACTAAGTTCAATATCAGATCAATCAGCTACATACATATTGTCAGTAATGAAGCACAAGAGCCTATTACCAAACCAAAATAACAAAACCATAGGTTAACAATGAAAATTTTAAAATACACTCCACCCGAACAAACTCATAAGAAGGACTGCTACTTTTATATGGCCACTGCTGGGAAGCATCCAAATGCTTCTGAAAAGGGAGTGATGTTCAGCAATGTTAAGTTTTCAAATATCCAAACATATAACAGAAGAAAAGAAGTGTATGAGTTCTTGGGAAGCGACCCAAGCAACATAACTATCTTCAGAATAGACCAGACTGGGGTAGAAGACTGGGTAGAGGTGACTGCGCGAGAGAATGATTACTGCGTCGGCTTTTTGAACGAAATTGTCGAGTTAGTCAATCAGCTAGTTCCTAAATTGCTAAACAGTGAGCTTTGGAGAGAAGCTGTACAGCATGTATATGGCGTAAATACCTACACATTTCGCTATCTAAATTCGCCATTTACAAACAACGTAGTAAACGGTGAGAAATATCGTGAAATAAGATTCGAGCATGTTGGATTGGTAAATATTAAGCATCTTGTTCGTCGAATACATGATGCAAACTTTCAGGTGGAAACGATCACTCTACAAGAAGCAAAGGCAATAGGGTTTACTCCTACCATGACAAATGGGAGAACTGAGTACGCAATTGAAACCCAATCGAAGGCATTTGCGAAAATATCCTTTGATGGTAGAAAACCAATCATCTGTCTAAACAAAGGACTAGCACAAGTAAATAATCCAATGTGGAGAGTTAAGAAGTGCGGAGAAGGGGAGTGGCACTACTTTTATGCTGTCAATTTGGGTTCTACAACCGCATTTGGCGAAGTACTTAAGAGGCTAGATATAGCACCAATCGCAAACCTAATAAATGATGCGCAGTACCCCTCACTTAAAGAACTATTTGGAAACAAGTATAGCTACCCCGAAGTAGAGGCGATCATTGACCAGCTAGAGATTGAAGTCCTTTCAATTGAAGGCGAGTGGGAAGCAATTGATGCAATATCGCATCAGCAATCTAGTACCTCGTTATCTCGTAACGATTTCAGCTCTTCCTCAATGGCTAAGATGAAAAAGAGTATAGAGGAGCACTATGGCTACCCAAGCTTATATACATTAATTTGTGCCCCAATTAGCCACTTAGCAAGATTGGCACGTACAGCAAAAGAGTTTGATGTATTTATGCATTGGTGCGAAAAGGTATCTCCTGAATTTATCACAAATACAATCAACAAACCTAAAAGGGTAGGGGCCGCTTCTCGTGCTAAAAGCTATGAGATCATAGGATATGAACAAACCACAAATGGAATTAGTGACGCACAAAAGTTATTCCGCCAAGAGATGGCTATTGAATCATTTGTACAACAATGGAATAAACTACATGAGTTGTTGAACGTCGATGCTCCCAGCATGAACATTTCAGCCTTTCATAACGCCAGTAACCGAAGAAGATCATTCTATATCAAGCCGGAAGAAAGCGGCGTGTTTGTCGAAGCAAATAGTGGCTTTATCATAAACCTTGTAGATGATGAGGAAGATAAAAAAGGGAACAAAACAATTCATTATGTAAATCCCAAACTCTCTATTGATGCAAGATTCAACATGAGAGACTTCCTTCTGCTGCAAGCGGCTGAAGTACTAGCCGACTATATTTCGAACAATATCGATTTATACAGCAATGCGATATCAAAGATACTGGATAGGAATACATCACAATGGAAAAGCCAAACTGCACAGTCCATAGTGAATCTACTGGTATAACACCAGATTCAATCTATGAATGCATTTGTTTAATCGAATCAAAGACAGAAGAGTTAATAAAACTACTCTCTGAATGTGATACACATCACTGTGAAATTGCGATTCCACCCAAAGCTTTTGTTGACGAAGATGGCCATGATTCTGTTTATGAGGAAATCAGTAGCATTGAATTGGATAGGCTTATTGGAAATGATGCCACTGAAGCGTATTTGAATCATTTACGGTTCCAGCAACGGCATGAGAGCGCACCAGCTCCAGGGCTCCAAATATCTCAAATAGCAGCAAGAAGGATGATAGGTCTCATTCATTTAAAGCCAATGAATGAGGATGCAAAGACGCAAATTGAAAATCTGATTGACTGTATAAATGACTTGAAAAGCCACGTTAAGAAGGCGTTGTCAGACTATTACCCGAATAGCATGGCTAGAACTCGAAAATTCTATAAGAAGTATGTCCCTGACATCCTTCCAAAGAGCATAACGCGACTTATCCGCTTTTCTAAAGAAACTGTTACGAGGGTGCATTTTTCATGGCTTGCTAATGGATATAGCCAAGAGAAATATTCTTATGAGGAAGTGAAAACAATTATAGAGGACACTAACCTCAAGTTATCAAAAGAAATTGGAATGGATTATGCCGAACTATGTGAAAAGGACTTCGCCAAGCTAAAACCAGGTGAAATTTACTATCGTTTTCTACCAGGGAAAATTAACCCTAGGCACAGGCTGACGATAAGGGAAGGGGGGGCAAATATCAGAAAACTCCCTGTCAGGTCAGTGGTTCCTCTCCTATTACTACAGAATGAACCGTTACTAGACTATACGCCGATAGCAGATGTGCGTTCAATATCTGAACTTCAACCAAACAGAAATAGGAAACGTGTTGAAAGAATACCTGTAATAGAAAAGCTAGGGTTCTATAAAAATGGAAGCGCTAAACAATAGCGCTCCATAGTTTTGATATCTAAAACCATTCTTTGAATTTAGCTTGAGTAAGGGTAAACAACAGTATTCGCCATCTTTAATATAAGTCCTTCCTCGCTACACAATTCTACAGCTTGGCGAAAATCATGAGCTACAAAAGCATCGAGTCGCTCATTCCCCCTAAAAAATTCATAAGTTCTAGCAGGCTGCAAGATGATGAATGCACCTTGTTCATCAGCGATCAATTCCAATACAGCCTTTCGAGAAGACTTAACTACAAAAACAAACGAAACGAAACTGGTATGTTGTGATTTCTCAACAAGCATATCTAAAACCGATTCATTAGATGCTATTGAGCTAAACAAATAAGTCGGTGTGTCTGAAGCTCTTGACTCTAAGACGTGATAAGTTAAACCACAAAAACCAAATGTAAAGAAGTATGGATTGAATCTATCATAATGAACATCATATGCACGAGGTTCAAGTTCGCCTTCTAATTTGAACACTCTGGACCCGTGTGGTGCCACTTCAACCCAGAGCCTCGTATCTTTGGCATGCTTCGCGCAGGTTGAATAAGGTATACCACAGAACTCTGAATATGCATTTACCTTCCCTCCAAAGTGGAGTCCAATGTAGTCTGCCATTGTCATTAGCATAATAAATAACCTTGTGTACCATCTACTTGGCTTGATGTTATCATATTTTGATAACAATATATCGAATTATGATACTCGTGAGGGGGAGATCACAAGAAGACACTAAATATCCACCGATACAGTGTGTAACAGATAGAGCTGCTTGTGCATAACAGCATAAAGATGACTTTTTTCTGTGGAAAACCCTGTGGATATTAGGTTAACAAAAAGCAATGGTACGGTTAAAAAACGCAACGGTACACTAAATTAGTTGCAATGGTACAGTTAAAAATCGCAATGGTACGGATCGATAAACACAACGGTACGGTTAAAAAACGCAACGGTACACTCTAGTCATGGTAAAGAAAACTCGTTTAAATACAGTAGATTAGATGACAAAGAAAAGTCATTATAAGAGAATATAATTAATAAGAAAAATAAGATCAAAAATAGGAAAATAAGATCTTATTAATTAATGAGAAAAACAGTCGTCAACTCGACGGTCCACAATGTTTGTCAAAAACTGATTTGCAAAGTAAAATTAAGCATAGAAAAATTTTAACAGCACTTTTTTTATACATCACATGCTAGCAATCGAACGTAACTCTAGAAAATCGTTTTACTTTACCAAAGACAGGCCTGCTCCTATCAGCGAAAGTGTATTAGCAACTTTTTCAGGAAAAACTGCTCAGAGGGCGTTTCTGGAAGCATTAGATGAGTTACATAAAAAGTCACCTCCACACAGCGTAATTGAATTCGCTGACATCGAAGACAAATTAAATAGACCAGGTGATGATAATTACATAAGGAGGATGTTTAATAAAAAGCCTCTGTGTGATTACATCCAACAGATAGAATTTAGTAGTGAAGCGAATCAAGCCCAAAAATGGGCCAAGTGCTATAGCCTAAATTATGAAAAACTATCAGGTTTACCAAATGATAATGTAAAGGACGGTACCGCATCTAAACCAAGCATTGTTGCTCAGGAAAACAGAGCGGCCAAAGAGCTTGGATACAACAAAAGTATTACAGCATCGATGTCTATAGCTACAGCTGAAGTTACCAGGTTTGTAAGTTTTGCTCGCTCATCAACTCAAACCGAAGATACATTGACTGATGGTAAAAATGGGTATGTTAAAATACACACCGGCAACAAACGTATTGTTGCTGTACAGGACGTTGTAGTTATACTTGCTTGTGTATATTTAACATATGCATACCATAAATACAGACTTCCTTATTACCAACAGAACAAGATCAAGCACCCACCTAATCAAACGTTACTATCACTAAGTGCAATACGAAGTGTTTTGAAGAAACCCCGTAATCCTGATGTTTATAAGATGATCCGAGAATCTCTCGATGTTACACGTGACACAGCATATGACTTCATGGGTGAGCTAAAAATTGACGGCGGTAGCACCTCAAAAGAAAAAGGGATTAAGCGAAGACGAATCCTAGAATGTGACGCAATACTTAACACCCTACCTAGCAATAAAGCAGAAGCAAGAACTGCCTTTTATGATGCCAATATTTTTATATTAAAGTGGGACGATGAGTTGTTCTCGTCCATCATTCAAAGCTCGGCACTTTTCGCTCTGCCTAAAGAGCTTATAACCATTGACCCGGTGTTAGTTGTGTTGTACCTCAAACTCCGTGGTATGGACAGGCTAAAAGTCACCAAAGGATGGGGCGCTGAAATAAACACAGCCCTAAACCAATTTCTGCACAACTATCTGACACTAACTACTCAAGAATTTTTTAAAGTTCTTCGCAAGTACTCACGAAAAAAGATCGATATGGACGGCCTTGACATTGCTGTCAGTGACGACACCGCCACGTTATATTTGTTTGGATATGAATTAACACTCAATTCTGAAGTGAATGAAATAACGATTGTTGCTAGAAGAGACATTGTTTATCAGTACGCCAATGTTGATCCAGAACGAGAAGCTCCTACACATTGGAACGAACTTGCAGCAATGTTAATGGAAATTATTGAAACTGATGATGAAGTAAACGCACGACAAGAACAACGAGTGCTTGAGCAGAAGCAGTATGGCAACTATACAGTTGTTCGCGACCCCGCAATCGAGAAATCATGTGTGATTACTTGTTATACCGATGATAGCACTCTAAGTGTATTGGCTACAATGTTCCAAAGCTTCGAACTGAAACAGGCTGAGCTACTAGAAATGTTCAAAAATATTCGAAGCGCATGTGAGCCAGTGAACATTGGTAAAGTTTCGCTAAAAAACCTCATTCATGAAATGCTCAATTATTACAACAATATAGATGGTGTTTCGATAGATAACCTCGTTGTTTATTTCTCATCTAGAGCAGACCTAGCTAAACGTGTGGAGCGCATGATGCGAAACGGTCTAACAATAGACGAAGATATCATGAGTGACATCGTCACATATCTGGATTCGTAACTCATTCCATAATTGGAGTACAAAGTAACGGATGTCTAGCCACGTGCATTGCGCGCGCGGTTCGATTGCTAAAAATATTTAGACATTGTTGAACCTGAAGCGAAGGTAATTGTTTCGGGGGCTGAGGTGGTGAAGCGCCTCTTTTTTAAAGACATAAAATGTTACTTTGTACTCCAATAAAAATGCTCGAAGATTTGCAATGCGTAGGGTGATATATAATAATAATATGTGTATGTAATGATGATAGTGTGGCTAAAGATGAAACAAAGAAACAATAAGGAGCTAGGTTCAAATGAAACGTGCACTATCACTTATCGCTTGCGGCATCGCACTGGTCATTCATACACCAGTACTTGCCGAGGCTCAACCAACAAACAAGCCGCCGATATCTAAGCGCCCAAAGGATACGACCGAGTATTCTGACTATACATCCATTAGGGATAAGGTTTATCAGCCCAAAGAATTTACTAACCATGACGATTCAGTGGCAAGTAGAAGTAACGGCCAAAGCCCGAATGGAAGTAGGGGAGGAACAGCTCCTGATGCTAATGTGAATCCTGTAAATTGCTCACATCCAGTGTATAAAAATCTGTGTAACGAGATAAAGCAACTTATCGCAAACAATGCATCTGCACCTATTAGTAATCTCGATAGAAAACTTGAATGCCTAACTACTGATGATGTTCATATACGGTATTGGAGTAGTGGTTGTAAAGCTTATGAACAATACAGGTCGTATCACTGGAGTGGGAGTTCGTGTTATTCAAGGGTCCAAGATCGGTATTTGGAAGACACGTGCGGTAACAGGCGAGATTAAGCTTATACATCATCATGAGCACCTGCAAGTAAACCCAATGTTAACTTGCAGGTGATTCGAAACCTAGCATGCCCCCAAACCCTACGGGCTATGTTGTTTCCAAGCGCATAAAGTTTGTCATCAATAACTGACATGGTGTCACAAGCTATCCCCTTCGACTCTAGAATTAAGCAACCATGGCCATACCTATGATTGATAGCTGGCATGAAAATTCGCCTAAGTTTATTGCCGACTACTTCGCTTTCGAGCCATCGCACTGTCTCTAGCGAGAATCGCACGCCCGTAACGCATAATCATGTTTGGAGTTGACCACCTACCAGCCTGCTGGATTTGGGGAATAGTATACCCTTCCTCTAATAGATCCTGGCAAGCTCCAACCCTAGCACTGTGGCCAGTGAACGGCGCTACACCAACCCGACCAAGATTCAGAGCACTCCAAGCTTCGTTGAATGCTATCTCTATAGTTTGAGTGCTAAGTTTGCGATAGACTCTCTCGTGGGTGTCTGGGTCTATTTTACATTTCTGTTTCATTGCTGAATTGTGTTTAGTTATGCCCGCAAATACATATGATTCATAAATACTGGCATCGAGCTTGGCCATGTCTAAGTACTCAAACAAAATACTTACAGCCTCTGCGCTCAATAAAGTTGTATCGGGATCGCCAGAGTGATTTGACTTAGTGATTGGAATAGTAATTATTGCAGTTCCGTCACCAGGAAATTCCAAATCACCAAATCGAATGTTGGCCAATTCAAATGCTCGCAGCATTGTCTCATAGGCAACGGTCAAAATTGAAAGGTTACGGCGTAACAAAAGAGAAGGGGATTGTCGCCAATATTCCGTAATAACATCCAGATGTTTTTCACGGAACGGGGATGCCTGAGTTATTCTTTCACCGGACTTCACCTTTTTTCTATAGATGGCAATCATTTTGTCTCTGACCATTTCATCGATCATGGGGTCAGGACAACCGGTAACTCGATGCATCTTAGAAATCGCCCAGCCATAGGATTTTTTAGAATTCCTATGAAGGGCGCTTTTTTTACACTCGAAAAACAACTCCACCGTTTCTGGTGCCGCCGGAAGAGAATTATGTCCTTCTGTTAAACACCAATCAACAAACCGCCCCCAATTCGACTTAAGTTGTGTCAAAGTATTATCTGAATAGCGCGCTTCTCTTTTTTCAAATTCACTTAACAAGTGACTGATGGCCTGCTGAATTCTTGATGATTGCTCACGAGATAACCCATATTTTCTGCCTTGCTGAATCGCCTGGTTTACATGCTCTGGACGCAATCCAGAAAAATCGTTCAAAGAAGATAATTCAGTGGTTGTCATGTAATTTCCCCCAGATTGAGTCAGTTAAGTAGCAGAACAGCTGTAGATTTCGGAAAACTTTATTTTACATATCGTATGAAGTCGGCAATCTTTATTCGAAATGAGCAAACTTTATTGTCTAAAAACGCTCTTACGGGCGAACTTTAGTGCTTACGGGTAATCTTTATTGTCTCTATACAACACAGATATTGTATGTCAGTAACTACATTTCATCAATTATAGATAATTACAATTATATATAGTTGAGAATTTCAGCTATGAGCGAACCACAATAATGTGAGTTCGCAATACGTTGGGTTTTACCGGTTAAGATTGATGAGCTACTGGCAATTTAATGCCATAACTAAAATATCTAGCTTCTAGAGGTTTAGCGTTATGGCAAAAGAAGCAAACAACGATGTCATCGCAAGATAGAGGTAAGTGCAGTTTTTTGTAATTAGTCTGAGCACACACAATATGAAAGAAAGTGCTGCCAACAAATGAGGTAAGTAGGCCATGCATCTATTCCAACGATTCAGCTTCAGAAAACCTAGCCTTCTCGGAAACCTCGGGATTGGGCTCGATTCCGCACATCTTGCAAACAGCTTGGTAACCTTTTAACTCGTCAAATGCAATGGATACTTTTGAGTCAGTAGTTCTAAGGATCGGAAATACATGACCTTCTTCGCTGATTCTAGCTGAATGAATCAATTCGCTAGCCACTACCTTTTGCTCCACTGCAATGCTGGCTATCGCACTTATACTGCTTACGGATACAGTCAACTCTTCATTTTTTTCTTCAAACTTTAAGTCGGTTAGTGTATCAATGGCCATATAGCGAAATCCTGGCAACTCTGGATGCGTAACAATTTCATATCTTTCAGTTTTCACAGATTCACCCCCTAAGAAACGGCACTGTGGTCAGGCCATTGTTGAGCAACCAATTCGCAATTTCCTGATCGGTTAAATGCGGTTCGACAATAGCCCAACGAAATCCTTTACTAGCCCATTTACCACCAGCGCTTTTGTATTCAACTTCATCGACGTAAACGAGTACTATTTCATTACCATCAGCAGTTGTCAGCGGGTACCGCTCAATATTGTCATCAGTACGAATAGTTGAACTTTCATTGTATATGTAAGTATCAGTAACCACGTCATCACCCATTAGCCTTCGCACATTATATCCAACGCTGAACAAACAACATTGGCCACGTCTAAAGGCAATGTCGCCTGCTCCATAAGCTGCTTAGGGTTAGAGAACCTAATGCTGGCACTTTCTTTTACTAGAGATGCTCTAATGCCATCGATACTTAAAGCAACACTGGTACTTACATCTCTAGCAGTAATAAAGAAAACAATATCCTCTGGATTTCGGCCTGACCATGTAACTGAATGTTCCATATCGCTGCCAAATCGAAGTTCATTAGTACCGACATCATCAGTATAAATTTCCACGTTTTTTCCCTTTGTTAGAACTGTTATTGATTATTTAGCCAACTCGTACGTTTAAGCCGACTACTGACCCCTGTCTCCCCCAGTGTTTCTGGATGTTCCAATAGGAGATAGTTGTTCGCAGCTCCAATTACCTCTGATTCAATATCATCCGCATGCCAAACTTCAATTATGTCAACGCTGTCGGGATTCAGAGCCACATGAGAACGTCCATGTAGATAGCTGTCAGCCCAACCACCAGCTTCAAAGTTTCTGATTCCGTCAAACCCGAAGCTACGAAGCATATCGCAACGCTTACGCTCATCAAGTGGAGGAAGGTAATGGTCGACACTGCTCTCAGGAGTAAATGCAAGCTCATTATACCAATTTTTAGAATTCTTGGTTGATACCCATACTGGTAAAGAATCCCATAACTCCGTAACATTACTGGGGTGTTCACAAATAGGAACATCGATGGTAAGAACGTTAGCATCAGGTTTGAACTGACAAACATACACTAAAGGCGCTCCTTTTTGCCTTGCTCTATAAGAAGCGTGGTTATAAGCTCCCTTGAGCGATGTCACAAAGTAAATCACATTCGCAGCATGAGCACCCTCACCTGTCCCTAGCTTTGTTAAGTCAAACTGTGAAAATCGTTCAGAACGAGTGCCATGGTAAATGAGCTCTCTTTGCTCATTATGAGTTTTAGTAGCAGCGGTTAACACCTAAATATCCCCTAGATTTCGCATTAGTTATTCCTTAACGCAGCCTTTTTGAACATTGTAAACTGCACCTTGGTAACCGACCGATCCGTTACTGTCATTTGCACCGCTATTTTGTAATACGCAACCTGATTTAATCGCTAACTACATTGTACAACGATACGGTATAATAAGTTCAAATACACATCGATGTTATGTGATAGCTTCTTCGGGTTCCAGTGTTAAGAAAGGTGTACTCTATACGTCTCGTAACAACCCTTTTTTTGCTTATTTTTTCATTTAAGGTACGAAAGTTTCAAATGTCGAAGGACAATAAAGCTTGTCACTTCCAATAAAGTTTGTCGCTTTTAGGTTATTTACGACGTCTCTTCTTGGAGATAGCTGCTTGAACATAGTCATGAGACCCACGCAAGGAAGCCCCAGCCTCAACAGCCTTAACTCCGAGGTTTATCCAACGTTGACTAATAGCATCAGGTTTATTGCTTGCATCTTCTTCATAACCACTGTCAAGAAGGTTGTAAATAATGCTGCTTAGTGTATCTGCTTCTGTTTTTGTTAAATTAATCGTCGCCATTGCGACCTCCTTTGATCGAATTATGTATCCAATTTCACGAACCGTATTTTGATCAAACTTAATTGGTACGAGTATCGTAGATACCTCAGCATTGAGCCTGCAAAAATGATCAAACTATTTTGGTCGCAAGCCTCAGCTTTCATTGTAATCAACCCAATTTATGAACACACTTTTTATAATTATTGTATGCCGACATCAAAAGTTCTGGGGATAATTTCACACGGCCTCGTTTATTGCATTATCTAAGAACATCGAAAAAGCATTCTGTGCTGTAATTATAAGGTTACTCCCAACCTCATAATTTCTACTTGATGGTAGTTGGATTGAATATAAGAGCGAGTTTGAATCTTGCTTATTGATACAGATTTCTAGTTCCTCTTTCTTTCTGTTTGCTTCATAGTACCGCAACAGCCATTCTACAAATTCAGTGGCAGTACATTGGTGAGGTCGAAATAATAAGGTAATAATATCGTCATTGTCAGATTCTGCTAATACATCAATAATGATCGCAGCTCTATAAATGGGGCTATCGGATAAAGCCACTGCGTGACCACACATTGAATTGAGTTCCATTTCTTCAAAGCACCAACCTTGTTCATATAGATAGTTCAAGTATTCTTTGTGAGATAAGAGGTGAGGTTCGAAGTAACCGTATTTTTCAGTTAATCGGCCTATATGATTTGGTTTATTTTTGCCCAACTTAAATGCCCATGCTCCGGCAGTCTCTGCACTATATTCTTGATCAGCATCGTCTTGAGCTTCGATGCCGCTATAGTAGCCGTCTAGGTCTGCTTCCAGTTTTAGGAAGTGCTCATTATCGGCCCTTTCTAGTTCTTCATGTGTTTCCTCTTCCATTTTCGTACTCCTTTTAATCCATTACACGTTAGCGATGTTTATTACCTTTTAGTGTTGTAAATGGCAGATTCACTAGACTTTAAATCAGCCGGAGAAAAGCACTTAGAGTCTACTGCCACAGCTAGCACAATACTCACCCCCATGACCTAGGATGATGTTAAGTAGTAGGTTTGTTACCAATCTTCCTAGCACTAAACGAATCACTGCAAGCGCTATAGCAAAGCATGAACCAATACCCATCATTGGATTCAGCAATATATTAACGTAGTGCTGATAACCATTCGCTTCAAGCTCTTCAATCGGGATGTCTCCAAGAATAGATATGATATCCAGGTAGATTACCCGCAATTCGATGGCCATATATGGAGCAATAGAAAACAACACAGCAGACGAGGTTAACAAAGCTAATGTTCTGCGACTACGCCCCGTTTTTAGATCATAAACAAACGCAATCAACAGCGAGAAACCTAGCATAAACATCATTAATGACGGGTTAGGAACGCCGGATACATAGATGTTTAAACCGTGTATGAACAACGCGGTATGCAACACTAAAAACACAACCCCCACTCCAAAGCGCATAGAACACCTCATTCATCTCGGTTTGACCAGGTTACACAACATGTTTCTATATAGCGTGTGATAAGGATGCAAAGCTCTAGCTCAACTTTAGGTAACTGAGTTAGAATGAAACAACCTTCTAAATCTTGGTCAAATGCAATTTCGTAAACTATATAGCGCCCTACTGAAATTGTGACCTAAACTCAGCGCAATTGGAGCAAACGCCAAGCTCCCTTTCTCGATCTACAATCAACCAGTGACACGCCTTCCCCTTATTGAAACAAGCCTTACTATCACTACAACCACAACCAATACATACTGCTTCAATTGGCAAAGGACGGATACGAAATACTCGAATTTTGTTCATATACTTCTCCTAAAGCTTACTTTTGCAGAAAAACCCTTCCATTCAGGGCAAGAAGTCAGACTTGCGTTGTTGTTAGCTGTAGTTGCAGCCTGACAACATCGCGTTAGTCGAAGCGGCTTTGAGCGTCTTCATGTATTCAGGGATTTGTATCGACACGCCAGCTCGCTCCTCAATTTCACTGACAGAGGTAATGTATAGATCGATATTGGATTTGGTCGCTTCAGGCGAGTTGGGTATCCACCAGCTAATAACATTATTTTCCGTGACAACCACTTTCCAAAATGCTTGCGGCGCCATGATGCCGTGAGAGATCATGAAATTGCCATCCTGTGGTGATTCCCCAGCCCACACTCCTCCGTATACTGATACTGGGGCGATGTCTCGACGACACTCCACATACAGCTCTGTTTGATACCAAGCGCCCCTGTTCATTTGTGCAGCCATGGGTAATACGTTAACCATGCTATTGGACTGAGTGATGGCAAGTTCGTCGGAATCCATTGCATTTGCTGGAACTAAGTGGCCACGATCGTACTTGACCTCACCATGGCTTTTGTAAGTTCCTTGGGAGGTTTGTTGGCATCGAGTGGGGACATTGGGATCAAAGTAAAATGAGTCATGCCTTTTGAAATTATTACTATCCGGCTTAGGAGAATAGCTCCAAGAGACTGCCGACTTAGTAGAGCAGTCAAGCGTTACGGAAAAAAGCTTGTACTTCACGTGTACTAACTCGGCGTGGGCAGTACTTGATATTGCTAGGGCCAGTAAGGCTGAAGTTAAAACACCTTTCATATTCACTCCTCAAGCAACGGCCATGACAGGCTTGGTATGTGGCATGAATTGTTGTTCATCATCTACAGGCTTGGACTTTAGAATTTGCACCTGGCTATTCGCAATCTCATATTTGGGCAGGTGTTTATAGGGTGTAGATAGAAGCGTTTTCATATCTACCATCACGGTATCCTTATCTATCTCAGCACGCTGCTGTGCTTGATACTCCGATACCAAAGTCTTGGTCATTTGCTCATTGAGGACAGACAGACGCAGTACTCGTGTCAGCCTGTTGTTGTCAAAATGGTCAATGAAATGCACCTCTATCTGCATGTTGCTATCCAAGGCTGGAAAGCGAGGACTTATGGTTGCATCGTTTGTAGCGCTGATCGGGAGTAAACTAAAAGTACTTGCACCGTTCTCATCAATGAATCGCAAGCGAAGAGCCAATACTGAATCTTTTCTATACAGTGTTGCATCCACCGATTCGATATTAGCGGCCGTAGAGGAAGATAGAGACTTTAATACAACATAACTCTTTTCACAGCCAAAAAGGTCCATCAACACTCTGCTTTTGGATGCGCAGACAGACTCGGTCGGGTAAGGCTTGCCAATGTGATGATAGAAATTAACGTTATCACGAGAGACATATGCTGGTGGTTGGGATGGTGTTTTCATAATTACCTCAATGTTATTAACTGACCAAAATAATATAGCACAACAAGAGAAATACTAAAAGCTTATTATTGATGAACACGAATGCTGAGTAGTTGCTTCAGACTTTGCTGTAACTCCTTCCGTTTTACTTTTTGCAAACATAAAGAAATCGTGACTAATCATCGTCGTGAACTGAATATGCGCTTGTCGTACTAATGGATATAGAGCCCCTGCAATTACACAGCGACGATAAGCCTGCTCCGCGACTAACGTATGGAAAAAGCAGTTGTTCATATCCAAGCTATTTAAATACTCCACCAGTGACGACGAATCAAAAGGACACCGATAGTCCACCAGCAAGTGATTACAAAACATCATCGATGCTAGAGCAGCAGCTGAATCAGTATGAATACTGCAAAGCTCTGTGTCTGGTAAAGCACCCATCATCAATAAATGGAATAGCTGATATAGGTAATCACCATTACTTTCAAAGCAGCTAGGTAATGCAATCGTAATCACGCGGTCGGAGGGGTCATAATGAGCCTCACACATCTCCGGATTAAACCGCACTTGTATTTTTAGGTTGGATACTAAGTTGCCGACTAAAGTATCAACGAGCGTTGTATCTTCGAATGGATTGTGGATCTCATCCAGTACATTGCTGGTGGGCGTTACAGGCTTAGCGGTAAGGCTGTTAGCGCTAAAGACGTTGATATATCCACGATTCGGCTCGCTCTTTCGTGACAATGTCACTGTTACATCTCCGCTATTTTCATCAATTCGTTCGTGAGTCTCATAAGCACTCATTTTCAATACAGGAATTCCATGCGATCCCTTCGACACTCTTAGGTCATGTTCTGCGAACTGGTGAAACTGAGCAAAGCGCGGCTCATAAATGCCGGTAGATTTGAAGTCCTGGTAGATTGAAGAAAGAAGATACAAACCGTTCAGGCCGTCATAGTAGTTACAACTAATTGGATTAACAGGTAGTTGCAGTGCTCTTGGCGTGCAAATGCGGAAGTCTGATGACTGCTCAAAGGCATCAAGAACAACGCTCCTACACCTAGCTCGCGCATCACACCAAGTTTTATCTTTCTTAAAACTGGAATCACTCTTTTTCACCATGATGCCCTCCCTGCTCAGTTGTCATTATCTCCAAATCATCGAGATAACCATCTTCCAGCACAAATGCGTCTAACCTTGCTAAGAATTCAATTTCTTCCGTTGTGAGTTCTTTGGTTTCTTTCGTCATATTTACCCCGCTTCACGCAGATCTGATTGCTCAATGACTGGTAGATCTAGAATGTACTGCAAGAAATCTAGAGGCTGAGTTTCGTAGTAAGAGTTGCGGTACTTGTATTCTTTATGTCTGGTGATATACAGCTGCAATCGTGCTCGCGTATTAGCGACATAGAATAAGCGCAACTCTTCCTGGTAGTTTAGTGATGTTGGCTCTGATGCTGTTTTGTCCTTAAACCAAGTCTCATCTGAACATCCAACAATGAATATTGCTTCTTTCTCTAACCCCTTTGAGGCATGAACAGTCATTAATTCGATGTCGGAAGTATTTTCTTCTTGGTCTTTTTTCGTCCGCTCCGTGATTAGTGGCCTACTTTTCAAATACTCATGAACGTTGATTGACTCATGTACGAGTCGGTTACGATTCAGCAAGTATGAAAAAATTGAGTCAAAATCTTCGTTGATGCGCTCTTGGTGCCTAGAGATGGCGTTTGCTTTTACTTGCGCTGAAGCAAATGGCATAAAGAAAGACTGACAGTAGTAACTCTTCAATTTTGCAACAAACTCTTCGACTGCCATTAAATAGGCATCCCCTAGCTGTTTCTCAATTTTGGACTTTTGCCCGGGAGGTAGTCCGTCATACTGCATGTTCTTGTGTCGGCAGTAGTGCTCAAATGTACGCACTCTTTCGAGTCTTGCAGACAAATCAAATAGCGCCTGAGCTATAGAGTTCAATACAACCCAAGACTGTTCACTTTGTGAAAAATGCTGATTAGTAAAATACGAAATGGCCTTATGGTGATTCCCAGCAAACCCATGCTTTTGGAACAGCACGTTGTATTCCTTTCTATCGATACTAAAACCTGAGTTTTCAGCGATAAAAGTGCTCATGGCTTTTTTTGAGGATGGGTTAAACAGAATATGTATGAACAACACAATATCCACGATACGTTCATCTTCATAGAGTGACTTGTCATCAGACCCACCAACACGCCTTGCTGGCATGTTCCTTTCGATCAACTCGTTCTCCAACGCATCCCCCAGCTTACGGTAGCGATACAAAACGCCCATCTTGTGATAAGGAATCCCTTTGTCTCGTAACCACTGCATCTTTGTCGCAATCCACTCAGCTTCAGTTGAAGGGTAATCGGCTTCATGAAAAATTACCGGTTCATACGGCTTAGCTGCATTGCGTGGAATCATCGGCTCATCAGTAACTTTAAGTGTCATCTTACGCGCCAAGGCATTTCCAACCTCCACGACTTGTGAAGCACTTCTAAAGTTATCTGGCAGATTAACCAGCGTGTGGCGCGGAAACCTGTTCAGTAGTTCAATAAAGAGCTGGGGGTCGCTCCCCCTAAAACCGTATATTGCTTGCTTAATATCACCGAAGGTCGACAAACCCTCCCCATCACCTGCTAGCGCTACAACAAATCGAAACTGACACAGATTACTGTCCTGAAACTCGTCCACCAGCAGTTGAGGATGACGCTCTCTGAGAGTTCGACGCACGGCTGGATCTCTTTCTAGTAGGTGCGCGGCCTGAACTAACACTTCATCTAGATCGATCATTGAATGCTTTCGGTTAATCTCCACATACCTATGCCATATTTTCAGGCAATAGAAATTCCTTCGTTGCGTATCATTTAGGTTTGTGGGTAATTGGTCATAGCTGAGCAGCTCTTGCAGTGTAGATGCAACGCCATGAAACGCAGCTTTATTCTGAGCGAAATAACTCGATGGTGAGTGACCAAACGCTCTCACCAGTGACATCCACTCTTTAAGCTCCATGGATTTTTCAAGTTGCTTGAAGTCACCTAGCTGCTTGTTTGACAACGCGATATCGGTTGCTTGGTTTAAGTGGAAAAAACTATCCCGACCAGAGGCAATTTTCCATAGCTTAAAGCCTTGTTTTTTAAAAAAAGGGAGATGGAAGTTAGGCTTAAGAATCTTATTGATAGCAAACTGATGCATGGTTGTTGCTAATGCCATTTTTGCTAGTGACTTTCCGGCCATGTCCTTTATGCGTCGATCCATTTCTTTAGCGGCATCACGTGTAAAAGTGATGGCCACGACCGGAGGATGTTTGCGTTCGCTAGAACGGTATTTCAAAAGCAAACGGTAGACCCTTCTAGTAAGAACTGCGGTTTTTCCTGCTCCAGCCCCTGCTGTTACAGCTGTGCACCCTTCATTGGTAATCGCGGCAACTTGTCTTTCCGTCATGCCTTCTAGATACTTTTTCATTTAGTGCCTTTCATACGTTTTCTGAGCTCTTTAGTCAGGTCCACGACCTTAGTTCGGGATTTAAAGATATTTGACGGAATGGGATACTCAAGTTTTTGGGCTAACTGCTTCAGGGCTTTTACTTGTGCGACTCTAGGCTTCCGCTTCGCTTGGCAGGAGTCAATGAAATCGCTGCAAGCCTTAGCACTTTTTCTGATGTTAGCTGGAACTTTGATTCGAACGAGCTGGGCCATGGTATAAGCTTTGGTGAGCTGTTTCTCACTTGGTGGAGCATCCTTAGAAGACTGATTAACACGAAGGTTGACACGCCTGCTGTCTCTTAAGGTAGCGCTGTCAACATCAAGCCCACTTTGCGCGAACTCTTTCTGCGTTTCTTTACTGTAAGGTAAGGGGTTAGCTATAAGAAAGTTATGACAGCTTTGAACCGTCTTAAAATCGGCTAAGGTAATGTCGACATTTAACGCCTTGGCTCTTTCTTCCACTTGAGTAAGGTGCTGCTGAGAAGCGGGAGATGTAGACGTTCGTAAATCCAACTGACCCATATTGAACATTCGGCAAAGATACTGAACTCTCCCAAAGACATCCGCTATGAACTCACTACGCATGGCATTACATTCGTCATGGTCGAGTGTTTGTTCAATTTCAGCTAACTTTTTCTCCCACCGCGCAGTTAAATGTGGTGTCTTAAACTCTGGTGGCAGTATTTTTAGTAGAGCGATGCCTTTGTCAGTGATAATCGCATATCGAATCCCTGCATCAAAAAACACATCTATAATCTTACGCTCTAACAACTTGGCCACTGCTCTATCTCGTGTTGCGGCTGTGCCCAAGCCTGCCTGTTGCATAATTAGCGGAAGCTCGCTAAAGCAATGGTATTGCGGTACATCTCGCTGGTGTTTGATCGTGCTCAGTTCATCAATTGAAAAGACATCACCTGGAAGCAAGTTGGTGAGTTTGTTGTCGCCTTCGCCAATAACCTTTTGGCAAGTAAATACACTGCGGTTCTCACCAAGTAAGCCTAAACACTCTTCTTTGAAACAAACTGACAGTGTTACTTCTTGGCCATAGGTTTCCCCGCGCATAGCGTCTGTGAAACGATTGCAAATTGAATTGTAAACCTGCTGCTCATTGTCGTTTAGCTGACCAGGCGAAACAGACGCATCGGTTGGAACAATTGCGCTATGAGCTAGGTTACTATGTTCTTTAACGCATTGTGGACTAGTAGAGTGCTCCAGAGATCGAGCAAGTGCGCATAGATTGGCATCATCTCCATCTTTTTTTGAAAAACCTTCATTTCGACTCAATGATTCCAAAAGCGAGGCTAGTCGCCCATTACTGTAGTTCTTTTCTGACAATGAATCGTTGTCACTCCGTGGATAGCTAATTAATCCTTTCATGTACAACGATTGCATGGCGCTCATCGTTTCACTAGGCGTCAGGTTCTTCATTTCCGCCTGTATCGATGCCGTATTATGGGGAGCTGGTGGAGAAAATGTTACGGGCTTCACTAATACTGACACCACCGTCACTTCTTTAGATTGCTGCTCGCGAGCATTGATGTACTGCTTAGATAGTCTCGGGTGTGACAATAAGGATCCATCGGTTTCGGATAGTTCGGGATCATAATTAAAAAGGCACTTGTATCGTCCAATTTTCGCGGATAACTGCGGTATAAAGATTGCCCTTACATCGAATTGTTCCACCTCCTTGCATTTAAGTGCAATGAGTAATGCTAGTGGAACCTGAAGCCTACCGATTGATAGTGTGCTCGATTTTGCATCTTTGTAGCCTGTAAAGGCGGGGTGCAAATCGCCGCTACGAGCATGATAGGTTGCCACTTGCGTCAAAAGAGCATAAGAATAATCAGCCGCATCGCGTGCCGAAGAGGCATAGAAGCGAGATTTAGTTTCCGTCCCATCAAGGAGATTGGCATATGCTTCACAAACTAAACGCCTAGTTAAGCCGTTAGACATATCCATACGATAGATGCGTGCTGAAGTGTCAGCAGCATTAAAGAGATCATAGAAAATCCGCTCGCCCTCGCGGTCAAAATCGCAGGCATTGATAATCATATCGCTGTCTTGCATATTGGATATGATTGTGGTGCGCAGTCTTTCTGATGTGAGCTTGACACCTCTTATCTCGACAGACAGTTTCTTCGGAATGGAGTAGAGTGTCCTTGGAAGATTGTTGAAGTTATCGGGGGTCTTCCAATCATAGATTTCCGGCTGTTCATGACTGGTTTCATAGAGATGGCCATGTGCAAAACAAATCTTATCACCATGCTCATTAGCGAAGTGATCTTCACAAAAATAACCAAAGCCCAAAGAACGGGCAACAATATTAGCGGTACGGTACTTTTCAGTCACAATAAGCATACTTACACCTTAAGCGCACATTAACTTCGGCTCCGTTGTTTATAAAATCAGTTTGGTCCTTAATAAGATCATCGTAGATTTTTACCAATCGCTTCTTGTATCGGATGTGAGGCGCTTTGTTTTCGGCCATCGAGTACCAGTGGTAATTCGCCATTGCTGTTAGTGAATCTTGAGCTGGTTTAGCACGATGTTTGAATATAACTCCTCCCACAAGTACGTTTGTGCAAGTGTTCTTAAGGACTTTTGCCCAATATTGAGGGGTGATTGAATAGCCAATTCTTGGTAGCTCAACCGCCCAAGTCTCATAGTTAATCTGCATAACTCCAATGTCATGCGTTTTGTCGGCATTCTGTCGGTACTTACCTGTTCTCCCCCCCTCTGCAATTGAGATGGTATACAAATAGTTCGGGTGAACATTTAAGATTCGCGAAGCTCTAAGGATGCAACGAGCAATGGGTTCTCTCTTTGACTCTGAAGCCGCAATCTGCTGGTAGTATGCGATTTGCTGCTGACTAACATCGTGGTCTATTGGTATATCTGTAAACATGATTACCTCTCCCCAAAAAAGTCATCTAACGCGGAGGCATGTTGTGAATCCAACTCAGTTTGGTAGCGATCTGCTGTTTCGCTCATTTCATTTGCAACATCAGTGGTAAGGCGCGACTGCTCTTCAGAATCCAGCGTTGGAGGAGTCGGTTTCGTAGGGTAGATCTCTACATCCAATAGTTCGCGGCTGATTTCGTCTGCTGACAACGATGTTACCTGCTCGATATCCTTGACTGTCTTTTGAGTTTCAGTATTAACTAGTGGACTGTTTGAGCTGGAAGAAGTATTCGAATCCGCTCCCTTCTTAGCTGCACTGTCTTTGTCTTTCTCATCTGTTGATGTGTCAGAGTCCGCACCAGAAACAACAATTCCATATGACGGAGCGCTTTGGTTCAAGTCACCTGTAGCAGCGCGATCAAACCAACTCGTACCACTAGGTTGAGACGAAGTAGCATCATTATCATCTTCCCGTTCAGAAGTCCCATCACCACCAGCTACATCACTTTGACTATCAATGTGTTCGGAACTTGCTGAAACAGCTTCGTCATCGACATAATCGGGGATGTCATAACCCCCAATTCCAAGCTGTTCACTGTAATACTCACTATGAGAGGCGAATGCATCTTGAGCATCAACGATCATTGAGTTTTCGTTGCTGTCCTCAAGTACTTCTTCAATAGTGCGGTTTTCAAGTCGAGCTTGTCGCTCCAAGTCGGCCTCTTCCTGCAATTCCTTTGTTGTACGATTAACTTTCTGGATGTCCATTTCGACAATCGTGTCCACCATTGCAAACACAAGAACATCGAAAGAGCGATACAACTCGAATTGCTCCTTTTGTTCAATCCGAGAACAAATACCTTCAACGTTTTGCACGAAATGATTTGCTACTGCGTTTGGGCTATCTTCAGGCTTTATCGACGCCAGAGTGCCATCAGTTGCTGCTGTTTCGAGGTCTAAGATTGCACGGACATATTGAATATGTGCATCTGTTGGGGGTTCTAATTCGGCGAAATGGTTTAGATAGAATCGGTCTAAGACACCATCACGTTCATCATCGGCGAAAAACGTAGCGCTCTTAAATGGTATTGGGTTGCCTCGATAAAGGTAAACCCCTTCCATTGGTTCTGCACCAGCGATATCGCGTTCGTTAAGAACGTTTTCCTCAGTTTCCTGAAGGCGGTCACCTGGAACCCAATTACCCCATATGTCGCGAGTTTTCTCAGCAAGGCGCTTAACTCTGAATGTCCCAAGTGCTTTAGATATACGATCATAAGTTTCATACACGTCTTGTGAACTGAACAGATACCAGTTGTTGAAGTTAGCTTGCGACTGTCTAGCTTCTGACAAGCCAGCGTCTTCCATACCTTTAAGAGATTGACCGAGTAGAGTTAGAGACACAAGGCGGTCACGCATCAAAGACAAATATTGGGATAGACCTTTCTGATAGTAGTTGAGCACTTCATCCAAAAAAACTCTCACAGGAACAATGCGACGAATAGCCAAACCATCAACCACATCTTTACGCAAGCCTTGCACTCGGTGACCGAACATACTAGAAAATGCTGGTCGCAGGGAACCAATGAACAGTCTTCCCAGTTCAGCCATCGCATCCGGCTCTTTTTCGATAGTAGGCAGTAGGACTAGCAATATCTGACCGTGCATGATGGCATTGCGTGGATTTATATCAGACCCAACCGTACTGAAGATATGGCCAAACGTACCCGCCATTTCATTAACTGTCTTCGACACCATCGACTTGTTGTAGGTATGCTGCTCGTCTGCTTTTTGGTTTATTTCGATGTCAGCATCTGGCGAGGTGAAATAAGAGTCATTAATCATGTTCAGTGTTTTCAAGTATTCCCTAAGCGCTTGAGTCTTTGCCTTTGGAATGTCTTGACGAGAAGCGAGTTTAATCATCTCCCGTAGTCCAAGGTTTTGCTGTAAAACCGTGATATCTAGGTGTTCACTTTGGTTATCACGCAACCACGTAAGTGGAGGAAAGACACCAGCCAGCATGTTAGATGCTCGATCTCGGAAATAGTCGTTGCTTCCCCCTTCGCTGTTCCGCCCAAAACTCATAACGAGACTTCGAGATTCTTCAGAGTTTGTTTGGGATAACACGTTAAATTTATTGGATGGATATTCTTCATCCAGCATGGAGTCTGAATTGTGTTCGGCCCCTCCCGTTAGGAAGTTCATTAACCTCACGTCATGTATTCGCCCTGTTCTTACGATGTAAAACAGAAAATCATACAATCCATTTACTGAGCCTTTACCATCTGCCAGTAGGACGGGAGCACCATGCTTGATGTAGCCTTGTATGCAGCTTTGGAACAGCTGTGAGTTGAGAGTAACAGTTTTTCCTGAACCAGTTGTGCCCGTTATCAGGCCCATTCGAGTTTCGCGGTCGTTAGAGATCCATAGCTGTCGGCCAAATAGCATGTCATAGCCGATAAGCATGAAAGCATCGCCAAGTTTTAGGCGAAAACCACTCTTTGCGTTTTCAGACTCGTATTTCTTTCCTTTCTTCTTTTTCTTAGCCGTATGCTTAATTTTGTCTTTGGCATACGGTGCACTGATAAGGTAATCAATTTGAACGCTTATGCCGTAGAAAAACAGCGGGAGTCCAAGGATAAAAATAAAATTGGAAACCGAAGGGAATGCCAGTACCAACACACCTAAGAATGCGAATATTCCGGAAATTATAATCGGAAGAGAGTCGAAGAAAATCGCAAATATCGACCTATCATCGATCATATCCGTTCTTTGATCGAATAGACCCGTTTGCATCGCATATCGGGTTCTCTTAGCGAAATTACTAGCCCCTGCCATTACAATTCACCTATATCCCGATGGGCGCTATCAAGCGAGTTCGCGTTCTCTCTTGAACCTGTTCCGGCACCAGTACTATTAGCGTCTATATCGTTCAGGATATCTAGCTCACCTTCTAAACTGACTGAGTCAATTTGGTCAGTGCTTGTAAGAAATCCTTCGTTTGACATGCCATGTGTCAGCCTTGTGAGTATGTCTTGGAAGTCCGGTTCATGACGTTTTAAACGTTGGTATTCCTTTTCTAACGCATCAACCGCCGTGATGACTTGAGGCGTTGTGATTGCCTTACCTAGTTTTATTTCAAAATGATAGTGCGCCATCACTCCGTTAGCTTCCCAGAATGGTTTTTCTTCAGAAGCGCTATACATTGAGAAATACAAGATGCGGTCTTGACGCCAAAGCATATAGAACTCAGATGAGCCTATTGGTTCATTGGCACGAACAATATTTAGAAGTGAGACTAGATACGTGCGTGTGTACGCGTGCTGTTTGGTCAATTCAATAACCAATTTCTCTAACGGTACACTTGGGTGGCGATACCGACTGCAAAGCTCAAAATAAACATTCCGTTCGATGTGATTAAACAGCAGTGCCACATCACTGGCAGCTCCCTTAAACTCTCGTCCGTTATTTAACAACTTATTAGTAGCAAAGCCTCCAACGATTCGACCTTTGTCGTCTTTCTGTAGAGGTATCAGCTGACCATCTTGGTCAAAGAGGCGCGGTGCGTTTTCTTCATCCAAATAGAAAGGTGAGTTCACTGGCGGGTTGGTTAACTGTCTCTCATAGCTTCGCTTGGCTCTTTCACGTGAGAAGTTGAATCGATTGTTCTTCCTATCAATTAAAGCAATAGGCTGGAATATTGAGTCTTTTCCGCTCGATACTAACCTTTTGTGTTTTTCTAGTTCTGATCTAGAGGCGTTTGGCGGCGGGTTAGCCGTCAAATACTGATTCGGCTGCATTCCTTGTGCATGCCTATTGTGATAGTCACTTCTATTGTCAAAGTCATACACCAAATGATGTTTTAGCGGGTTGTCATAGACTAAAACCTCATTCGCTTTGCTTTCTTTCGCGTAAAGCTCAATCATTGTTTGAACATTGAGTGGCTCTGTTACCGTCCAGTAGTTGTGAAATAGTTTACCAGCGACAATGAAAAAGAAGGGGGCATAGAAAAAACGCAAGTATTGATTAAAGTAAGCTTCAAATTCAAACAGCCAGCTCCAGTTCATTTCATTTGGTGCGGTAGTTCGGAGAACATTGATACCTTCCAAAAAGAAAGTGCTATCAAACGGAGATGTAAGCCAGTACCAGAAGTAAAGCTCTGCCATTCGCCCCCACTTCCAAAAAGCAAATAGATATGCTTCATAGAAGTTAAACAGTAACAAGCATATGACTGCCAGACTACCGTAGTACCAGAAACCACCAAATAGGGCCGTTTCAATATCATCATTGTTTGAACGACTCATATTCAACTTTCCTGAGCTGGTTTTTTAGTAAAACAATGTTTTACAACGTTATACAGTGATACAGCTAACCAGAGTAAGGTAGTAATGAACGAACCGTCCGTCTTGATAGAGCCCTTGGACAAATCTACGACAATTCGAATCAGAGTGAGTGTGAATACTATGAAAGTGGACAGCATTATGATCTGATTCCAGATCATAGAATTGGATTGCAGGTCTATTCCTGTTTCTGGGTCCATCGTAGCGTGAGTGTCAATGAATGAAGTGAAGTCATGTTGAGAAAAATAGACTAGCACTACAGCAATGATGATTGCATAAAAGCGCCCAGCAGCCCCGGCAAGCGCACCAAGATATTCGGGCAAAAACATTTGCCCTCTAGATTGCTGCCAACCATTGCGAATTCGCCTGGCAATAAAGGCCAAAAACAAAGCCAACATTATACCGATTTGCTGACTCACCAATGCTGTAATGAGCGTAGCGATTGCAAAACATAAAACCAATGCCAATTGGACTTTAGGTACGACACCTGTCTTACTATCCATTTCTTACAT